>JAYTTM010000678.1:0-19250 GCA_043745055.1 Chitinophagaceae bacterium
TTTACGCCATCTTCATCGATAAATTAACAGGTTCCGGATACGAGCAGGCACTTAAGGGGCTAAAAGATTACCTGGAAAAAAATCATTCTTAACAATTTTCCCTTTTCTTTTTATTAAATGCAACTGTTTGCTAAAGCCAGTTGTCAATCTGGTGTAACTTATTCAATGGATTATAAGCAACTGTTAAAAGACTGCATTAAAAATAAACCAACAGCCCAGCAACAATTGTACAACCATTTTGCTCCGGTAATGCTGGGGCTATGCTATCGCTATACCAAATCGGTAAAGGATGCAGAGGATGTTTTGCAGGAAGGGTTTATAAAAGTTTTTGTCCATTTAGATAAATACAGGGCCGATGGTGAACTGGGAGCCTGGATAAGACGGATAATGGTTACTACCGCATTAAATTATCTGAAAAAAAACAGCCGGTATCGTACAGCCATGGTATTTACAGAAACGCCACTTCATCCTGTATCGGATGAAAACCCCGAGCTTCAGTTAAACTGTAAAGAATTGGGTGACCTCATCCGACAGTTACCCACAGGTTTTCAAACCATTTTTAATTTATATGCTATTGAAGGCTATACCCATGTAGAAATTGGGCAGCTGCTGGGCATCAGTGACGGCACTTCTAAATCCCAATATGCAAGAGCCAGGTATTTGTTGATAGAGTGGATTGGGAATTATTCATCATCTCCAAAAAAGGACATGTATGCAGGAAAATGAATTTGAAAAACAGGTAAAACAATCGATGGAGGAGCTTAAGCTAAATCCTTCCGATGAGGTATGGCAAAATGTGGCTATTGCTATTTCGAAGAAAAAAAGAAACAAAAGTTTTTTTTGGATTTTAAGCAGTTTGTTTTTTTTGTTGATTGCTGGAATATTAGGCTGGAATTATTTCATGAATGGACAGGTGAAAGATACAGCTGCTGTTAAGCATATCGACCTATCAAATCAGTTAAACATTAACGCTGCTTATATCCCACCTGCAAAACCAATTATTGCCAATGTAAAAGATAGTGCTCTTCAAAACAGGCGTGTTGTTGATATCGATAAATTGAATAATAGCAAGGGTTTGCTAAGTATTCCCTATTCAAAATCATTATTAATTGGAAACACAAAAGGTGTTGGAAAGTCTCAGAGATATTCTACAACAGCTAAAAGAAATGTAGTGGAGAAACCAAACTACTTGACTCATAAAGCAAAGGGAATTAATAAAGGCAAAAAATATATTGAAATAAGTAATGTAGCTATTGATTCCCTTGAAGATGAAGTCAACAGAAAGGGTTTGCCAGCAATTCCGGTAATAGAGCTAACCGGGAATTTTTATCAAAAGCCGCTTTTGCCTGAGGCCAGCATTTCAACTAAAGTATTTTCAAATGTTCCCAAAATAAATAGTCAATTAATTACTGTTTCTGCTGCAGAAAAAGGTAACTCACAACGCACCGCACATAAAAATAAAAAAATTATTTGGGGTATCTCATTCGCACTTGGCAGGGGCGCAACCGGCGAGAAATACCTGAGTAAGATTGCCAACCGCAGTTATTATGATTATGCTCAGTCTCAAAATAATTCTACCGGGTCGGGTTCTGCCTATTCTAATTTTAAGCCTTCACTTGTTCAGCCGGGGTTAAGTTTTCAAATTGGGGTTAACGCCTCAAAAGAAATATCGCGGCGTAGTTATATTGGTGTTGGTTTGCAGTATCTACAAATAAGTACAAGGATCAAAACGATACTCCCGGTTTTAAATGCGCAAGGCGTCAGGATGCAGGAAAATGGCAGTAATAATAACTATATAAACCGCAATCAATTTTTACAATTGACTGCTGATTTTTCGACACAGCTTACAAATTTTAAAAAGCACAACCTGTTTTTTAATACAGGAATTTCTGTTTCGCAATTGATACAAACCAATTCACCACAGTTTAATAATGTAACAGGTCAATATTTTATTGACAATACATTTTTTAATAAGACTATTACTGGGTTTTCTGCTGGTATTGACATTAATATTTCCAAAAATGTAACAGCTCCATTACTGCTAGGGCCATCATTCTACTATAGCCTTACACCAATAGGCGGTAAAGGATTGTACGTCAAAAGCCGGTATAGCTTTTTAGGTGTAAGGCTGCTAAAAAAGTTTGGAAGAACATAATTTTAGACAATACAACCCATTGGCTTATTCTGTTGTCAATTGTGTTATCTCAGTTCATTTACAAAAATATAATTATGAAAAATGTTAAACGGCTTTGCTCCATGCTTGCATTTAGTTCAATACTCTTTTTGCAAGGTTGTATAAAAGATACCTGCAATCACACCCAGTCTTACACCTGGTTTGTTCCATTATATAAAACTATTAAGGAGGTAAGAGATAATATTAAAAGTAGTGCTGCAAGGGAGATAAAGGCGCCGGGTAAATTATTTATAATCGGCAATTATATTTTTCTGAATGAAATAAACAAGGGTATACATATAATTGATAACAGCAACCCAGCAATGCCCGTGAACAAAGCATTTATTGATATGCCTGGTAATGTGGATATTGCCGCAAAAGGTAATTATTTGTATGCTGATTTATACACCGATCTGGTAGTATTGGATGTTTCCAATCCATTAAATATTACAAAAGTAAAAATTGCCGAAAATGTTTTTTCTGAAAGAAATTATGGCATTACAACAGATAGCAGTAAAGTGGTTTATGATTGGGTAAGGCACGATACCACAATAAACAACGATTGTGGGGGTAATATTTTTCCACAATATGATGGAGGATCGGTGTTTATGCTATCATCTGAAATAAAAACAAATAGTTTTGCCGGAGGCACCCCATCAGGCATTGCCGGTTCTATGGCAAGGTTTTCTCTTTTAAATAATATTTTGTACACAGTGGGCAATGCCAGCCTTAACGTATTTGATATTACCAATCCGCAAAATCCAGTATTATCCAATACAGTCAATCTAAATTGGGGCATAGAAACTATTTATCCGTTTAAAGACAGGTTGTTTATTGGTGGCAATAGCGGTATGTATATTTTTAGTATTGCCAATCCATTAACTCCTGCACAACTTGGAACATTCGCACATGCCCGGGTTTGTGACCCTGTTATTGCCGATAATAAATACGCTTTTGTAACGCTGAGAAATGGTAATACCTGTGCAGGGTTTTTAAATGAATTGGATGTGGTTGATATCACCAATTTATCTGCACCAGTACTCATTAAAAAATACGACTTAACAAATCCTCATGGTTTATCTAAAGACGGTAGCCTGCTATTTATTTGTGATGGTGCTGCAGGTTTTAAAATATTCACAGCATCCGATGTAAACAACATTCAATTAAAAAAGCAATTTACCGGATTGGAAACATATGATGTAATAGCATACAATGGCCTGGCAATAGTTATTGCACAAGATGGGTTGTATCAATATGATTACAGCAAAATTAATAACATCCGGCAAATAAGTAAAATATCCATCAATCAATAAGGTTAGCCAATGCTTAAATATATTTCTTCAACCGTATTTATATGTGGGATGGCGCTGTTGGTCATTGCTCAACCTGCCGTAAATAACAAATCGCCCCTTGCATTCCGCTCCATTGTTGCAGCAGGGATTTTAGAAGGGCAGTTTGATAAAACTACTGCCCAATTTCAATTGGTAAACGGCGTTCAGATAAACACCTGGTTTACCGGAATGGGTGTTGGTATTGATTATTATGGAGGCAAAAGAAGCGTTCCGTTATTTGTAGCGCTAGAGAAAGATTGGTGGAAAAATAAAAAAACGCCCTTTGTTTATGTTAACGGGGGATACAATTTTAGCTGGTTAAGAGAAAATGAAAAACGATTTTTTCAGGGCACAGGATATACGCAAACCGGTGGCTTAGTTTACGAACTTGGATTGGGTTACAAATTTATATTGAAGAATAAAATGTACCTGGGCTTTTCTGCAGGATTTTCCGAAAAAAGGCAAAGTGAAAAACTATCATCTCCGCAATTTTGTACTTTTTGTTTCCCGTTACCGGTACCAGCGGTAGAGGAATTTAACTATACATTTAAAAGAATCAGTATTAAAATGAATTGCTGGTTTTGATAAAATGCAGGTTACGTTTTATTCCTGCAAACTTGCTCCGCTTAAGCGGTGATTGTTTAAAAATTTCTTTAAAACTTTCTTCCGTTAATTCTTCCCATTGGTTAAAAGAAAAATTCAGAATGGCCGGTATAGGCGTAAAATCTTGCTCATTTGTACTTTTCGAAAACCTGTTCCAGGGGCATACATCCTGGCACACATCACATCCAAACATCCAATCGTCAAATTTGCCTTTCATGCTTTCGGGTATCAGTGCCTCTTTTAATTCAATGGTAAAATAAGAAATACATTTACTGCCATCAATCACTTTATCAGGTAGTATGGCATCTGTAGGGCAACTGTCAATACATTTGGTACAGGTGCCGCAAAAATCTTTTGCATAGGGTGAATCATATTCTAGTTCCAGATCTGTAATAAGTGTTGCAATAAAAAAAAAGGAGCCTTGTTGTTTATTAATCAGGTTGCCATTTTTACCTACCCAGCCCAATCCGCTTTTTACCGCCCAGGCTCTCTCCAGTACCGGAGCACTATCCACAAAGCCGCGGCCATTTACTTCTCCGATTGTTTCCTTCATCAGCCTAATCAGTTCTTTCATCTTATCTCTGATTACTTCATGATAATCTTTGCCAAAGGCGTATTTAGCAATTTTGGGGATTTCGGAATACTGTTGTTGTTCAGGATAATAATTTAGTAATAAAGTAATGACTGATTTTGCACCCGGCACCAGTTTGGTTGGGTCTATCCTTAGGTCAAAATAATTTTCCATGTATTGCATGTTTCCATGCATACCCTTTGCCAGCCATTGTTCCAGGCGTTTAGCATCATCGCAGAGTAATGCTGCTTTAGCAATGCCACAATAGCTAAACCCAAGCCCATCGGCCAGTGATTTTATAAGATTGCTGTGTTGCCGCTGGCTTATATTTAACAAGGTGTTTACTTTATTAATATCCTTTATGAAGTTTAGTTACATCGTGAACACGGCGATGTATAACTTTTTTATTGGTTAAAATTACTTACTATAATACCATATTGAATTGAATAAATTTTTATTCAGTCCCTTCAAGCAACTTTTTTAATAAAAATCATTTTAATAGCAATTTTATTTAAATTTATATACCCACTTTAGGCTATTTTTTTTAAACATATGGTTAATAACATTTGATGCCAATACAAAAAGCGGTTGTATATTACTGTAAATAATTGTATCGATATTCTTTACTGCTGGTTTCTTCCTAAATAATTAAATAGCTACTGGGAGATTAAAAAGTACTTTATTTAAATTGATAAGCCGAAAACTATATTAACTGTAGCTTAATATTTTTAATGTGCATTATATTAAATAACTTTCCAAATAACCTAATAAACAATTCTAAACCTCTAGTATGATTTCATCAAAGTGCTTGGCTGTAATGTGTCTGTTTTTTTTATTAAGCCATGTTACGGCACAAGAAAAACTCCCCATCAAATTTGGAAAAGTATCTCTGGCTGATTTTGAAGTAAAATCAGTGGTTATTGATTCAAATACGAATGCGGTGGTGGTGGCAGATGTTGGTAAAACTGAGTTTCTTGCCAATGCATCAGAACTTACTTTTTCTTTGATTTTCTCACAAAAGAAAAGAATAAAAATTTTCAATAAAAAGGGGTTCGATGCAGCTACTATTAAAATACCGTTGTATGTAAGCGCATCATCTGGAAAATCAGAAAAATTATCGGGATTTAAAGCATATACTTATAATGTGGAAAATGGAAAAATAATTGAAACAAGTATTGGAAAGAATGATGTATTTACTGAAAAGCATGATAAAAATTGGGAGTACAAAAAATTCACTTTCCCTGCGCTAAAAGAGGGCAGTATTATAGAATATTCTTACGAGGTGAAATCCGATTTCTTTTTTAATTTCCAGACATGGCATTTTCAGGGCGACTATCCTGTACTGTGGAGTCAGTATGAAGCCTATATTCCGGAGTTTTTTAAATATGTTATTTTATCGCAGGGCTATCATCCGTTTTTTATAAATAATGTAGAAAAATCACGGGTGAATTTTTCTTTTAGGGAACATATTGATAGGGGTGGTGTAGGCCTTCAGGCTGTAACTAATGCTGGCATTCAAACCTTTAGTATACCTGGTGATATTGATCTGCACAATTGGATAATGAAGGATGTACCTGCTTTAAAGCCAGAACCTTTTACAACTACCATCCGTAACGCTATTGCTAAAATTGAGTTTCAGCTAAATGAAATCAGGTATCCCAATTCAATGCCCACTTATTATATGGATAGCTGGGAAAAAGTAAGCAGGGATTTGTGGGAAGATACTCGTTTTGGGCAGGCAATAGACCGGCCAAATAACTGGTTGGATATTGAGGTGCAAAATATTATAAAAGGAGCTGCAACACTAAAAGAAAAAGCACAAAAAGTGTATGCTTATGTACAGCAAAATTATACCTGTAACGATCAGGATAGAATGTATATAACCGATGGATTGAAAGAGGTGTATAAAAATAAAACTGGGTCTGTGGCTGATATTAATATGCTGCTGATTGCTATGCTACGCAATATTAAAATAGTGGCGGAACCCTTAATATTGAGTACCCGGAGTAATGGCTATACCCATGAAATGTATCCCCTGATGGACAGATTTAATTATGTAATTGCACATTTGATGTTAGACAATACGGTTGTTTATTTGGATGCTACAAAACCAAGGCTTGCATTTGGAAAACTTCCGGAAGAAGTTTACAACGGGCATGCAAGATTAATTAAGAAAGAAACTGCAGTGGCAGTTTATCTGGATACTGATTCCCTCAGAGAAACGAGTTTTACCAACGTTATGTTTTTTAATATGGACAAAGGTGGTATTGAAGGAACCATGAAACATTCACTGGGATTTTATGAATCACTTGGTATAAGAGATGAGATGGCCAAAACAACTACAGTTGAAATGGTGAAAGAAATACAGAAGAACTATTCTGAAGATATCAAGATATCTAACCTTTCAATTGATTCTCTCAAAATACTGGACCAGCCGGTGGCAATAAAATATGATATTACATTAAAATCCTTTGAAGATGCTGATATTGTTTACTTTAACCCCATGCTGAGCGAGGCAATCAAAAAAAACCCTTTTACTGCTGCCCAACGATTTTACCCTGTGGAAATGCCGTATACCAAAGATGATATTTATACCTTGAACATGGAAATACCTAAGGGATATAAAGTAGATGAATTGCCAAAGTCGGTGCGATTCAATTTGAATGAAAGTGAGGGTATGTTTGAATATATACTTTCCAATGATGGAGAAAACATTCAAATGAGGTGTAGGGTGGTATTGCGTAAAACTAAGTTTGTAAATGAAGATTACGAATCGCTTCGTGAGTTTTACAGTTTTATTGTAAAAAAGGAAGCGGAACAAATTGTATTTAAGAAGATAAAATAATAGCTCAAAGATTTTTTATGTGCATTAAGAATGTGTCCTTTTTAAGATTGATTTTTTTGCTTTTGCCGGCACTATTATTTTCGGCAGGTAAAAGCCTCGGCCAGGATAAAGCCCCCATCAGTTTTGGCAATGTTTCAATTGCTGATTTTAACATCAGCTCCTCATTAATTGATTCAAACACCAACGCCGTAATTATTGCAGATATCGGGAACACCACATTTGAAGGGAATTCCAAAGGTTGGTTTACATACATTTATAAAAGGCAAAAGCGAATTAAAATTCTTAATAAAAAAGGCTTCAATATGGCTACAGTAGAAATAGCCCTTTTTCAAAATAATGAAAGCCAGGAGAAAGCGGATAAAATTACAGCTGCAACCTACAATGTAGAAGATGGAAAAGTAACCGAAACCAAACTTCAATCAAAAGATATATTTGAAGAGAAATATGATAAAAATCATGTAGAAAAAAAATTCACCTTACCTGGTTTAAAAGAAGGCTCCATCATTGAATATTCCTATACCATTAAATCTGATTTTGAATTCAATCTTCCTTCCTGGGAATTTCAAAATAGCGAACATCCAACATTATGGAGTGAGTACAGTGTTACCATACCAAGCCTACTTGTATATATGAGTCTTTTGCAGGGCTATCATAAATTTTATATTGATAAAAGTAAGGAGGGTTTGGCCAACTATACCATTCGTCGAAAGCGTTATTTGAGTGGTCTTAACGAAGCTGAGGAATCCTTGAATATATCTTCACCAACCATACTTCACCGTTGGGTGATGAAAGATTTACCAGCTTTTGGTTTTGAAAATTATATAGCCTCTCCCAAAAATAATATTGATAAAATAATTTTACAATTACACCAAACCTTCGACGGAGAAAGCTATCACGATGTAGCCAGCAACTGGAGTAAAGTAAGTGAGGAGCTGATGAAACGGGATGATTTTGGCCTGCCAATTAAGGAAGAAAATTACTGGCTTGATGATGTAATATCAACCATTATTCAAAAGTCGGATGATCAACTTACTGCTGCCAGAAAAATTTACTATTACCTGTTGCAAAATTATACCTGTACCAACCGGTACAATAAATTCCTAACCACTAATTTAAAAGACGTTGTAAAGAAAAAAAGCGGATCGGTGGGGGATATAAATTTATTACTGGCAGCCATGTTAAATCATATCAATATTGAGGCATTACCGGTATTGCTAAGCACCAGAGAATTCGGGCTAAATAGCGCTACTTATCCCGTTATGGAAAGACTTAATTATGTAATTGCCAGGGTGAATATAAATGCAGTTGATTATTACCTTGATGCTACCACTCCTTTTTTGCCATTTGGCAAACTTCCAATAGCCTGTTACAATGGCCATGCAAGGGTTATTTCAAAAGATACAGCTGCTGTTTATTTTAGCACCGATTCAATTAAAGAAACCAGTAGTACAGTTATCAATATCAATATTTCTGATAGAAATGAAATAAATGGTAGCTACAACCATAGAATGGGCTTTTTTGAATCTTTAGAAACTAAAAATAATTTGGCTAAATTATCTGTAAGCAGTTATAAAAAAAGTATAAAAGAAACTTATCCGGATGATTTTGAAGTTAATAATATTGAAGTAGATTCTTTTCAATCACCAGAGGCACCGGTTTTGGTAAAATTTGATTTTAAACTCAAGTCTTTTGAAAATGCCGGACTGGTTTATTTTAATCCTATGATGGGCGAAGAAATTAAAACCAATCCCTTTACTGCAGTTGAGCGAAAATATCCTGTTGAAATGCCCTACACAACCGAAAAATTATATGTATTGAATATGCCAATCCCGGATGGATATATTGTTGAAGAAATTCCAAAATCCTCATTGGTAAAATTAAATGGTGAGGAAGGCTTTTTTGAATACCTTTTGCAAGCCAAAGATGGATTTATTCAAATTCGTACACGACTAGTAATTAAGAAAGCAAATTTTACCAATATAGATTACCAAACACTCAGAGATTTTTATGCACAGATAGTAAAAAAAGAATCAGAACAAATTGTATTTAAGAAGATCAAATAATTACCATGAAACACGCCCTTCTACTTACCCACATCCTCATTAGCCTTACAGCTGCCGCACAAAATTATAGTATCGCATTAATTCCCGATTCATTGTTAAAAGATGCAGTTGCAGTACAGCGTATAGAAGAAACCAGCATCATTATACATTCAATAAAGTCTGCCACAGTAAAGCATAAGGTTGCTTATACGGTTTTAAATGAAAGTGGAAATTCATTTGCATCCTATGCTAATTTGTACGATAATTTTGAAAAGCTTACAGAAGCTACCGGGAAATTATTTGATGCCACCGGCAAACAAATAAAATCGGTTAAAAAAAAGGATATGGATGATGTGGCTTACAATGACAATTTTAGTTTGGCGGGCGATGGCCGCATAAAGCGACACGATTTCTATTATAAGGCTTACCCCTACACCGTGGAATACGAAGAGGAACAGGTGTACAATGGCATTTATGAATTTCCTACCTGGCAACCATTGGATTATTATGATTTTTCTGTGCAGGCCAGCAGTTATATTATTGAAATGCCTAAGGACTATAAACTGCGGTATAAATTGATCAATGGTTCAAAAGAACCAGTTGTAACCAGCAATGGAAATACAAAAATAATTACCTGGCAGGCTGCCAATATCAAAGCAGTAAAATATGAATCATACCAACCGTCATTAAACAGGCTGATGCCGGCAGTACTTATTGGTCCGGATGATTTTGAATATGGTGGCTATGCCGGTAACTTAAGCACCTGGGATAATTATGGAAAATATTATGCAGCATTGTACAAGGGAAGGGATGTATTGCCTGATAATATCAAAACAGATATTCATAAATTGGCAGATGGGTTAATAGAAAGGAATGAAAAGATAAAGGCGTTGTACAGTTACCTTCAACAAAATACACACTACATCAGTATTCAGTTGGGCATTGGTGGCCTTCAACCATTTGAAGCCAAATATGTAGCCGAAAAAAAATACGGCGATTGTAAAGCCTTAAGTAATTACATGGTAAGCATTTTAAAAGAGGCTGGTATAAAAGCTTATAGTGCTGTAATTTTTGGCGGAAAAAATTTCCCTTATGTGTACGAAGATTTCCCCAAACACTATTTTAATCATGTGGTAACCTGTGTGCCCGATGATAAAGATACAGTGTGGCTTGAGTGTACAAGTCAAACCGAGAGTGCAGGATATGCAGGTACATTTACTGGTAACCGTAAGGCTCTATTGGTTACAGAAGATGGCGGTAAATTGGTAAACACACCAAAATATGCTGCAAATAATAATTTACAAATCAGGAAGATATCTGCCCGTATTGATGAAGAGGGGAATCTTATGGCCGAGGTGTTTACGCACTTTACCGGTATTCAACAGGAGCTGCAGCATAGTTTATTTCACGATGTAAACCAGGAAGACAGGGAAAAATACCTGAATCGAACATTGAACCTGCCAACGTACAAAATAGAAAAAATTGAATACAAAGAAATTAAAAATGCCATCCCGGCAATGGATGAAACATTGATTATTTCTTCACCCAACTATGCATCCGTTACCGGAAAACGTTTGTTTGTAATGCCCAATCTTTTCAACAAAGAATCGAGGTTAGCAGAAAATGCTACACGTCATTTTGATATCGTATTTAAAGACAGTTACAGAGATATTGACAGCATATTTATTACCCTTCCGCAGGGATATACCACAGAGTCGTTTCCAAAGGATGTAAGCCTCAGCAATAAATTCGGAAGCTACAAAATCAGCTTTAAATTAAAGGATAATACAATTGAAATGATAAGAGTAAGAGAACAACAAGAAGCTGTTTTTCCAGCAGCTGACTATCCTCAGTTAGTTGCTTTTTTTGATGCAATAGCCAAAGCAGACAGGTCTAAATTAGTGCTGGTAAAAAATTAAAAAAGTAAGAAACTGTAGGTTGAATCGGGCCTTAGTTGCTTACCTATTTACAGCCCGATGGAAGTTGTGCATCTATTTTCTTTTTCAGTTCCTGGTACAATTCTTTTTTCTGTTCACTCAGTAATTTTTTGACAAAAAATATACAGGCATAACCTCGGCATTTATCTATATATGGCCATGTACCAAATAATCCGGGGCATGAGACTACCAGGCTGTTTCCATTGCTGTCCTGTTCTTCTATCCATTCGCCCAGTCCATATTCAAATCCTTCTGCAGTTTTCGGTACAAATTTTTTCTTAGCTTTTTTTGTTTGTGCTGTTTGCATTTCCGCTATGGCTTTTTCACTCAAAATTCTTTTGCCTTTATACATTCCCTTATCCAGTAACATCGTAAGAAAATTCATATAATCTGCACCAGTTGATACAGCACCACCGGAAGGATTAGCTGCATTGTCTTCCGGAGAAAAACTACTGTTCTTCATTTCCAGCGGTGTAAACAATCGTTGCTTAATTAGCGACTCAAAACTTTTTTTAGAAATTACTTCCAGCACACGGCCAGCAATATTGAGCCCTATATTTCCATAAAAAAATGAGGTGCCCGGGTTAGCAGCTATTTCTCTTTTCACAAACGAATTCACTTCCTCATCCAGTGTTTCAAACTTTTTTCGATCCAGTATTTTCATGAGCATGCGTGAGTTATCTGCTATGCCGGTTGTTTGTGATAAGCAGTTACGGATAGTGATGTATGTTTTTCCATAGGTTTCAAAAATGGGCAGGTAATTGCTTACTTTTTCGTCCAATGAAATCTTTCCCTCATCAACAAAAGTCATTACCAGGGCAGCAGTTAGCCATTTGCTGCAACTTGCAATTGGTGCTTTGGTTTTTGAATTGAAATCGCCCATTTCCTTTTGATAAATTATTTTACCATCTTTATAAATGATAGTTACCATATCATTTCCCAATGCTTTCTGGTTAGCTTGTAGAAAATTATCCACACCGGTAAAGTTATATTGCCCGTTTCCGGTAAGACAAATTAGCATGAAACTCAACAGGGTACTGAATTTAAGACAGGTTGACTCAAAGATGTGTGACATAATAACCTTTAATTTATGTTGGATATTAATTTGCGAATTATTGATAAAGTTATTAGAAAATTAATAGCTGGCAATGCTTTTAACATCACCGATAACTTTATGTAAAAGCAAAGTAATTTTTATACAAAATAATTAAAAATATGAACCTCAATAATTTCACCATCAAAGCACAGGAGGCTGTAGCGCAGGCACAGCAACAGGCATTCAATCATCAAAACCCAACTATAGAAACGGAGCATTTGCTTAAAGCACTATTAAGTGAAGAAGATTCACCAATAGAATTTTTATTGAAGAAAAATAATGTCAATGTAAAATTTGTAGAAGCCAAAACTGATGAAAGCATCAAAAAATTACCCAAAGTACAAAGTGGTGAGCCGGCACAAAATGTAAGTCGGGATATGAACTCGGTGATATTAAAAGCAACGGGCGCTTTAAAAACCTTTGGAGACGAATTTGTGAGCGTGGAATATTTGCTCCTCGCAATTTTGCAAGGAAGTGATAACAGCGCCAAATTACTAAAGGATGCCGGCTTAACAGAAAAGGGGTTGATAGCTGCTATAAAAGATTTACGCAAAGGTTCCACCATATCTTCTCAAACCCAGGAAACACAATTTAATGCCCTAAATAAATACGCCAAAAATTTAAATGAAATGGCAAGGGCTGGTAAATTAGATCCTGTGATAGGAAGGGACGAAGAGATAAGAAGAACACTTCATATTTTATCAAGAAGAAGTAAAAATAACCCCATTTTGGTTGGAGAGCCGGGTGTTGGTAAAACAGCTATAGCAGAGGGTTTGGCCATGCGAATTGTTAATGGAGATGTTCCGGAAAACTTAAAATCGAAGGTTATTTATGCGCTTGATATGGGACTGCTGATTGCCGGTGCCAAATACAAAGGCGAGTTTGAAGAAAGATTAAAAAGTGTGGTAAAAGAAGTAAGCGAAAGTGATGGAGAAATAATTTTGTTTATTGATGAAATACATACACTGGTAGGTGCAGGTGGCGGCGAAGGTGCCATGGATGCTGCCAATATTTTAAAACCAGCATTAGCAAGGGGCGAATTGAGGGCCATCGGTGCCACCACTTTAAATGAATACCAGAAATTTTTTGAAAAGGATAAAGCATTAGAAAGACGTTTTCAAAAAGTATTGATAGATGAACCATCTATTGAAGATGCTGTTTCTATTTTACGTGGCTTAAAAGACAGGTACGAAACATACCATCATGTAAGAATTAAAGATGAAGCAATTATTGCTGCAGTAGAATTATCGCATAGGTATATTACCGATCGTTTTTTACCAGACAAAGCCATTGATTTAATCGACGAAAGTGCCGCCAAGCTTAGGTTGGAAATGAATTCCATGCCCGAAGAGCTGGATAAACTGGAAAGGCAGATACGCCAGCTTGAAATAGAAAGAGAAGCCATAAAAAGAGAAAGTGATACAGGAAAGCTGAAGGAATTAAATACTGATATTTCTAACCTGGTTGTACAAAGGGATACTTTTAAAGCTAAGTGGCAACAGGAAAAGGAAGTGGTAGAAAAAATCCAGTCTGCCAAGAGTGAAATTGAAAATTTAAAGCTGGCAGCAGAAAAAGCAGAGAGGGAAGGCGACTACGGCAGGGTAGCAGAAATACGCTACGGCAAAATACAGGAACAGGAAAAAATAATTGATGAACAAACCAAACAACTGGATGAAATCAGTGAAAAGAGACTGTTGAAAGAGGAAGTGGATGCGGAAGATATTGCCGCCAACATAGCCAAGGTAACCGGCATTCCTGTAATGAAGATGCTGCAGAGCGAACGGGAAAAATTATTGTTGCTGGAAGATGAGTTGCATAAAAGGGTAGTGGGGCAGGATGAAGCCATTGAAGCAGTAAGTGATGCCATCCGCCGCAGCAGAGCAGGGTTGCAGGATCCTAAAAAGCCAATTGGGTCTTTCATATTTTTAGGTACAACTGGTGTTGGTAAAACAGAGTTAGCCAAGGCATTGGCAGATTATCTTTTTGACGATGATAGCATGATGACCCGGATTGATATGAGTGAATACCAGGAAAAACATTCTGTTAGCAGGCTGGTAGGTGCGCCTCCAGGATATGTTGGTTATGATGAAGGCGGGCAACTAACAGAAGCTGTTCGGCGTAAACCTTATAGTGTGGTGTTGCTGGATGAAATAGAAAAAGCCCATCCGGATGTTTTTAATATTTTGTTGCAGGTATTGGATGATGGCCGCTTGACAGATAACAAAGGGAGAGTGGTGAATTTTAAAAACACCATCATCATAATGACCAGTAATATGGGTAGCCACATTATTCAGGAAAATTTTGAAAAGGTAACTGAATCGAACAAAGAGGCCGTGGTAGAAAGTACCCGGGCCGAAGTAATCGTTTTGTTGCGGCAAACCATTCGTCCGGAGTTTTTAAACAGGATAGATGAAATCATAATGTTTCAGCCTTTAATGAAGAGTGAAATAAAAGGAATTATCAAAATTCAATTGGCAGGTTTGGTTAAGCTTGTTGCAGAAAATGGCATTGAATTGTTGTTCAGTGATTATGCACTTGATTACCTGGCCGAAAACGGTTACGATCCGCAATTTGGGGCAAGGCCATTAAAGAGGTTAATTCAAAAATCTATCATTAATCAATTGAGTAAACGGATATTGGCAGGTGATATAGATAAAAGCAAGCCGGTAATGGTAGATGTATTTGATGGAACCGTGGTATTTAGAAATGAAGGCGTTGCAGAAATAACTAAGAAAACAAGTAAAGGAACTGTTAAAATTAGTTAAATATCAGGCCATAACTGTCTGATTATAAGTAATGTGGAAAAACTGTGCAGGAATTTATTGCAAGTGTTTTAGGTAAAATCACAAAAAAGTTTATCTTCAACCGCTTTCAATAAGGGTTTTGAAACTATTTTCTGCATTTTTTTTAAACTACTTCGTAGTTGGGGTGTTACAATGGTTACGGAATTGAAAACATTGAATTTAAGTATACAATTTAAAAAATATATAAAATGGCATTTAAAAAAGAGGTTCCTGAAATAATTGAACCAAGAGATGTATTTGTAGGGAATATCGACGCTCCTATAACTTTGGAAGAGTTTGGCGAATACGAAAGTGAGGCTTGTGCAAAAGCAAACGAAGTAGTAAAACAAATACTGGAAGATTACGAGGGCAAGGTTCGTTTTAATTTTCGTCACTTTCCATTAACACATATTCACCAACGCAGCCTTAAGGCAGGTGAGGCAGCTGTTGCTACCGCACAGGTTGGTAAGTTTTGGGAAATGCACAATATTCTGTTTGCAAACCGCCGTAACCTGGGTACTACCAGTCTTAAATTGCATAGCAAAGAAGCTGGAGTACAAAACAAGCGTTTTTTAGATGAACTGGTAAACGCTACCTACGGCTGGCAGGTGCAGGGAGATATTAAAGAAGGTCACGACCGTGGTGTAAAAGATGTTCCAACATTTTTCATCAATGGTGAACGTTTCTCTGGGAAAATAACTTTCGAAGACATGAGTAAAGCAATTGAGGTTGCACTAAAAACCGTTAAGAAAAAAGCTCCTGCAAAAGCGAAAGTATAAAGTAAAGATACATTTTAAGAGCCCGGTGTAATTACCGGGCTCTTTGTATTTGATTACTTTAGATATCAGTTTAATAAAAGCAAGTTTCACAACTAATTATGATCAGCATTAACAACCTGCATAAATTATACAAAGGCATACCTGCTGTGGCAATTGACCAACTGGAGATTTTTTCCGGCGAAGTAATCGGATTGGTTGGTAATAACGGCGCTGGAAAAACAACCTTTTTTCGTTTGCTACTAGACCTCATAAGGGCCGACAGCGGGGAAATTTTATCAAAAGGAAAATTAGTATCCAGTACGGAAGAATGGAAAGGTTATACCGCTGCCTACATAGATGAAGGCTTTTTAATTGAGTACCTCACGCCGGAAGAATATTTTTATTTTGTGGGTAAACTCAACCAGCAATCCAAGGCAGATGTGGATGATTTTTTAGATCAGTACAAGGCTTTTTTTGATGATGCTATAATCGGCAAAAAGAAATACATCCGTGATTTTTCCAAAGGCAATCAATTTAAAATTGGCATTGTAGCAGCACTGCTTACCAACCCGGAATTATTGATTTTAGATGAGCCCTTTGCCAATCTGGACCCTACCACACAATTGCGGCTGGTAGATATGATAAGGGCATTGGCACAGGACAAACGCATGTGTATAATAGTTAGTAGCCACGATATTAACCATATCGCCGAAGTAAGCACCCGTATTTTGTTGATGGAAAAAGGTAGCATCATTAAAGATTTTGCCGGTGGCGATTCGGCTTATGAGGAGTTGGTGGATTATTTTAAAGTGAAGTAAATTTTTTATTGCTAAAATTATAATGAAGTTAAATAATTGATAAGGCGGGATGTAATCCATTATTATTTCACCGGCCGCCCACTTACAAACTTATTCCCCCTAACATAAAATCTGTAAGGCAGCATCGCATCAATTCCAGCACTTTCAATACCAATTCGCTTGCTGGCAGCAATGGCATCATCAGTAAATACAAAGCCATCACCAGCAATAAATATTTCTCCACTGTTTAAAGAAATGCCGGAGTTAATTTTGGCTATTCCCAATGCCTTGCACAAATTGCCCGGGCCTTTGGTGAGTGTATAGTCCAATTGCTTTTTTCGGGAGCGTTGCAACATACAATCAATTCCTTCAACTGGCTCTAAAGCCCTTATCAGCACTGCATCAGGTGCATTTGTTTTATTGGTAACCACATTAAACATAGTGTGTATGCCATAGCAGATATACACATACGCATCGCCCCCTTTATTATACATATGTTCGTTGCGTTGGGTACGCCTTCCCCCAAAAGAATGAGATGCTTTATCGGTGATACCAACATAGGCTTCTGTCTCTACAATTCTTCCGCTGGTAAAGTTGCCGTTGAATGTGGTTACCAATATTTTGCCCAGTAAATCCCTGGCAATCTGCACCACATCGGTACCACCATAAAAATCATTGGTTAACTTCTTCAACTTATCTGTATTTTTAACCGTTACAATACGAATGTAATTACTGTTGGGTTGTGGTAAATACCTTATTATTACTAACAGGATATTCTATTAAAAACCAAACAACACCCAAATTTACGGATGCTGAAAGAAATCATCATAGCCATACAATCATACATAGAAGCTCACCGCTTTATAATTAAACACCGCCTTTGGAAATGGATATTAATCCCTGGTATTATTTATTCCCTGTTATTTTGCGTCGGCATTTATTTATTCTGGATTAGCAGCGATATGGCAATAGAACATTTACTCAACATCACCGGCCTGGGTAAATGGGTAATAGCAATGGAAGGCGGCTGGTTAAAATTCCTCTTCATTTTTGGGCAGGTAATTTTAAAGTTGGTGCTGATGTTGCTTTACTTCTCATTGTTTAAATATTTATTCCTCATAATCGGCTCGCCCTTATTTGCTTACCTCAGCGAAAAAACAGAAGCTATCATGGAAGGAAAAGATTTCCCTTTCAGCTTTAAACAATTACTGAAAGATATTGCAAGAGGCATCAAACTTGCGCTTAGGAATACCTTGTGGCAAACCATTTATACCATCACTATTTTACTGTTATCACTGATACCGTTGGTGGGCTGGTTTACGCCGTTTTTTGCCTTGCTGATAGAGTGTTATTACTTTGGGTTTTCTATGCTGGATTATAGTTGCGAAAGAAATAAATTATCCAGTACCCAAAGCTTTGCTTTTATTAGCAAACACAAAGGATTGGCCATTGGCAACGGCATTGTATTTTATATGATGCACATGGTAATAATAGTTGGCTGGATATTGGCACCCAGCTACGCCGTGGTTGCAGCAACCATTAGTTTTTATAAAACCAGGCAATAATGTTTTTATGGCGAGTACTATTTATTTAATCCCCACTGTGTTGGACGAAACAGCAACCAACACCATACCACTGTACATTGTTGATGCCATTAAAAACTGCCAGGTAATATTTGCAGAAAATGAACGTACTGCCAGGCGGTTTTTAAAAATGATGTGGAAACAAATGGTTATTGACGATTATGAATGGCATACCATTCACAAGGCAGAGGATGTACAGAAAATAAATTTCCGCAACTGTATTACAGCCAATAAAAATATAGCCATTATTAGTGAGGCAGGTTGTCCCGGCATTGCCGATCCCGGGCAAATATTGATTGAAGTAGCGCAGCAAATGAATGCCACGGTAAAACCATTGGTGGGCCCAAGTTCTATCCTTTTGGCATTAATGGCAAGTGGTATGAATGGCCAGCAATTTGAGTTTGTTGGCTACCTCCCTATCGACAATGGAGAAAAGATGAAGGCCATTAAAGAAATGGAGTTAACATCACAGAAAAAAAATAGTACACAAATTTTTATTGAAACACCTTACCGAAACGATCAACTACTGGAGACGTTATTAAAAACCTGTAAACCTACCACCCGTATTTGTATTGCTGCAGAACTAACCGGGCCTAACGAATATGTAAAAACAAAAACGGTATCAGAGTGGAAAAAAGAAAAAACCGGCTTTCATAAAAAGCCGGTGATATTTTTATTGTATGCAGTGTAACTTTTTTATTGATCAACCGATACTTCGTAAACAATATACT
>JAYTTM010000679.1:0-5055 GCA_043745055.1 Chitinophagaceae bacterium
AAAAACTTTAAACGACTTCATCAGCACATTTGGCTCCGACAGGCAATGCTGCGTAAGCCGTGAACTCACCAAAAAATTTGAAGAAAACAAAAGAGGCAGTCTGCAGGGAGTACACGATCATTTTAACGCCAAACCCATAAAAGGTGAAATTGTAATTGTAGTGCAGGGCAAGTTGTAGTTTTATTGTTGGATCGGCATTTATTTTTATAAGGTTAGGCATTTACTTCGCAAATGAATACTGTTGCGGCCTCGAATAAAAAGTGCTAGAAAATTTCAACATAATCCGTTATCAAATCAAGGCTGTTTGAGCCGGGCATAAGCTTCAATCCATTGAACTACTCTCGGCGAGTTCCTTGATTTTATCCGCCGCGGCGGATTGATTTTTTTTGTTTCTTTTTTTTATCAATAAAAAAAGAAAATGAAGTATTACACATAAGAGTAGTGCCTGTGCTAACTAAATGCCTAATTCTATAAACCTTTAAACAATTTTCTGATGCAATCCTGGCAGCAAACTCCGTAATTACAAATGCACAAAACTATTATGCCAGTTGTTTGTAATTGATTATAGTACCAACATTAATCGGTTTATTCCTAAAAACTTACCTTGTACTTTCAATTATCAGCATGAAAACAGTTTTACTTACAGGTGGCACCGGTCTTGTTGGGCGCTCGCTTACCCGTCATTTAATTGCAAAAGGATGTAAGGTAATTATTTTAACTAGGAAATTGCCAGCTGCAACACAGGAACAAGTTGAATACGCAATTTGGGATGTAGCTTCCAAAACAATCGATTTGCAGGCTATTCAAAAAGCAGATTATATAATTCACCTGGCAGGTGCAGGTGTGCTAGATAAAAGATGGACAGATGCCTACAAAAAAGAAATAAAGGATAGCAGAACACAAAGCAGCGCTTTATTGGTTGCAACCTTGCAAAATAATACCAACAAGGTAAAAGCTGTAATTAGTGCAAGTGCTATTGGCTGGTACGGTGCAGATGTTGTAAGCGCTGGTAAGCACCATCATTTTTTGGAAACTGATGAAGCCGCAACAGGCTTTTTGGGAGAAACCTGTAAGCTTTGGGAAGAAAGCATAGAGCCGGTGCAACAGTTGGGTATACGATTGGTTAAATTACGAACTGGCATTGTTTTAAGTAACGATGGTGGCGCATTGGCAGAATTTACGAAACCTATAAAACTGGGCGTTGCAGGCATATTGGGTAATGGCAAACAAATTGTAAGCTGGATACATATTGATGACCTTTGCAGGATGTTTATTGCGGCGATAGAAAATGATTTAATGAGTGGCAGTTACAATGCGGTGGCACCTGAACCGGTTAGTAATAAAACGCTTACGCTGGAACTGGCTAAACAGATGAAAGGCAAATTTTTTATCCCGGTTCATGTACCGGCTTTCGTGTTGCAAATAATGCTGGGCGAAAGCAGTGTTGAAGTTTTAAAAAGTACAACGGTTAACTGTGAAAAAATCAGGCAGACAGGATTTACATTTTTATACCCGGATATAGAGAATGCGTTGCAACAATTATGTAAACCAACTTAAAAAAAATCGGTTAAAGCCAAATTACAAATCTGTTGTAATAACCCGATTTTTACTCCATATAAAAAAAAGCACTAAATAAACAATGGCAAAAGCCAGACTTACATACATGTAATCATGCGGCATTTGGGCAGCTTTTTTTGCCATGTCTCCAATGCTTGTCCTGGGTATATGTAATAGTCCATCTGATGAATTCATGGGCAAATAATCGCCCAGGTTGCCAGCATCAAATTTGTACCACTCTTTTAATTTATAGGATAATACTTCCAGCATAGTAGCAGCAAAGTTTTCAAACCAGAGATAAACAAAAAATAAACCGATGGCAAAACCGGTTTTTCGCACCAGCACTCCTATTAGCAAAGCAATCATGTTATAACTGAGTGCCTTCAAAAAGAAGAAACCTACACTTTCAAAATGCGTAAGCGAAAAGGAAGTACCCGATGCAAAACCAAAAATAAATCCGGTAAAAATTACTACCAATGTGGCTACCAGAGCCACTATCACCGCCATAGTAATTTTTACATTAATAAATTGCTCCCTGCTCCACCCATCTATAATATTTTGCCGGTGGGTTCTAAAACTGAATTCATTTGTAATAAGCATAATTAATAAAAGCCCCGGCAACAGCAACAGCCAGCCACTTACATAACTGCTTGTTTGCCATACACTATCAAAATCGTAGGGACTGGATGAGGATAACAATCCAGTGGGATCTGCTTTGTCAATTACATTTTTCTTTACAGAATATACAATGTAGTTAGATGCCACTATACCCAAAATAAAAAACAAACTGATAACAATGAATGGGGCGTAACTTTTTATTTTAAGCCATTCTATTTTTAATAATTGTACCACGGTAATATTAATTAGTAAGTTCAAAGAATTTTGATTCAAGACTTTTCTTTTTTACCAGCAAATGGGTAAGCACCAAACCCTGGGTAAAAAAGTGTTGATTAATTTGAGCCAGATTAGCCTTGCCAACTGGGTAAAACAACAGTACCCTGTTTCCATCCTGTTTATGGCTGTTGCAACCTTGTAATAGCGCAGCCGCTTGCTGCAATTGAGCAAGGTTTTCTGCACCTATTTCTACAATTTCCTCGTGGGCTAATATCTCATCTACTCTTCCTGTTACAATCAGTTCGCCCTTTTTTAGTATGGCCATATGGGTGCATACTTTTTCCACTTCATCCAGCATATGACTGGCCATGATAATGGTTTTTCCTTCCTGTTGCAATTTTTTTATCAGCTCCCTTATTTCAGCAATACCAACCGGATCAAGTCCATTGGTTGGTTCATCCAGTATCAGTACATCCGGATTGCCTAACAGGCAGGATGCAATGGCAAGACGCTGTTTCATACCCAATGAGTAAGTGCTGAACTTACTATTTTTGCGCTGTGCAAGATTTACTATTTGCAATACACGTTCAATATCGGCTGCACCCCGCTGTTTGATGGCCGCTGCAATTTCTAAATTTTTAACGGCAGATAAATAGTGATAAAAATTGGGCGTTTCCAAAAAAGTCCCAATCATGCTGCGGTGATGGGCTGTTGGTTTTTCATCAAACAAGGTATAGCTGCCCTGTGTGGCTATTAAAATATCAGATATTATACCCAGCAAGGTGGTTTTGCCACTACCATTGGGGCCAAGTATTCCAAACACTGTGCCTTTGGGTACACTAAAACTAACATCTTTTAATGCCTGTATTTTACCGTATGTTTTATGTAAATTTTTTACTTCAAGAATAGCCATGTACTAAGAAATATTTTGAAGCTGGAAGATAAGTGATTTTACAGGTTGAATAAGGTAAAAATAGTATGAATGGTTTATTCAACAAATATCAAATAAAGCTTTGTTGAATTACAGAAACTCTAAAAAATCAATTTATTAACCATCAAGTGCTGCTTAAAAATTTACCCAATCATGCTATTGGCTCATCAAAATGCTTGATGCCATACTGACGTAAAATCACCCAAAACAGCAACACCTTGTTGGTTAAATGGCAGCTTATGCAACTGCAACATTTCAATATCCAGCTGCAATACTTTTCTTGTATGTGGATTAATGGTAGAACCCGGTTCGCCCACATGTGCAGCATGGTTGTATTGAAAAGGCTGGTCTACGATTGTCCCTCTTGGATACATAATACCAGGAATGCCTTTGCCCCTTATATCTAAAACGGCGGGGTGCTGTAAGCCAATGCTGTGGCCAAATTCGTGCGCCGAAGTGGTGGAACTTTGCAACAGGTTACCCAATTTAAAATACCCCGTGTTACAGCCAATACCATCTACAAAAGACACTTCCACGGGTGATTCATTTTCAATCCGGAAATAATTATTTCGTGGATTGGTATTTTCATATACCATTAAAGGAGTAAGCCATGGAGCGAAAATACCCTCCATTTGAAAATGCACATCATACCGCTGCTGCCGGATTATTACACTTCCTTTCGGTTCGTTCCAATGCAGTGCTACATCTTCAGCAATTTGCCTGCTTAAATTATCGGTTGCTGCCCGCCCGTAAAAAAAAAGGCTGGCATTAATAACCAGTAAACCTTTCCTAGATATAATTTCAACCTCTCCCATTTAAATTAATTGTACACTTTAAAAAAATAAAGTTACTGGTAACCTATTTGTAAAATAATAATTGAGGCATGTATTTTTAAAACCCTATGCTGTACCTTGAGGCTCAAAAAACCATCTGTATGACTCCCTTATATGTTGATGCCAATATTGCAAAAGCCAAAACATTGGATACTGCTTTTTATACTTCTCCTGAATATTTTGAAATTGCCAAAGAAAAAATATTTGCTGCTTCCTGGCAATTTATCATCAGTAAAGAAACAGTAAAATTCCCTGGCGATGTAGTGCCCTTTACACTGCTGGAAGGTTACCTGAACGAGCCTTTGATGCTTACGCATGATAACGATGATCAAATTAATTGCCTAAGCAATGTTTGTACGCACAGAGGAAATATGGTGGCTTATAAAGAATGCAGCAAGGCCAAAAACCTGCGTTGCAAATACCATGGCCGATTGTTTGAGCTGAATGGCGATTTTATTTCTATGCCCGAGTTTAAGGAAGTAGAAGACTTTCCCTGTAAAGAAGACAATCTTACAAAACTTCCTTTATTCAATTGGGGTAATTTACTATTTACTTCTTTAAATAAAAAAGAGGACGCACCCATCTATTTCCAGGAAATGATGGAACGCATTCATTGGATACCAGTGGCGGATTTTCTATACCGTGCCGACCTGAGCAAGACCTTTGAAGTGGATGCCAACTGGGCGTTGTACTGCGAAAATTACCTGGAAGGTTTTCACATTCCTTATGTACATGCCAGCCTGAATGCAGCCTTAAGTTTTGGTGACTATACCACAGAGTTATACCACAAATCTAACCTACAAATTGGCATTGGAAAAAATGAGGAGGATTGTTTTGATTTACCTGAATCATCAGAGGATTATGGCAGCAAAATAGCAGCCTATTATTTTTGGGTGTATC
>JAYTTM010000680.1:0-1379 GCA_043745055.1 Chitinophagaceae bacterium
TTACTGGATATCAGTTTGCCTGATGGCAATGGCTTAAGCGTTTTAAAAGAATTAAAAGCCAATAAAAAAACAGATGGGGTTATTATAATATCTGCAAAAAATTCTATTGATGACAGAATTGCAGGGTTGAACCTGGGTGCAGATGATTATTTACCTAAACCTTTTCATTTGTCTGAACTAACGGCAAGGATTGCTGCTGTTATCCGCCGCCGCAGGTTTGATGGTAACAAAATATTGGTTCTGCATGAAATTTCTATAGATACACTTGCCAAGACGGTGCAGGTGAATAACAGCACCCTGGATGTAACCCGTAAAGAATATGATTTACTGCTTTATCTTGCTGCCAATAAAAACAGGGTGATTTCTAAAAATGCTATTGCAGAACATTTATCCGGTGATGATGCCAATGCATTTGACAGTTTTGATTTTATCTATGCACATATAAAAAACTTAAAGAAAAAAATGACACAAGCAGGTTGTACCGATTACATCAAATCCATTTACGGAATGGGCTATAAATTTGATGTTTAATAAAATGAAACTACTCAATAAGTCCATAGGGTTATACATTTTGTATGCATCGGTTTTATTATTGATTGCCATCCCTGTTTTATACTTCGCCATAGAACGCAGGGTGGTAAATGAAGTAGATGAAAGCCTGATAGAGCAAAAACATAAAATCATCAGCAAACTGGAAAATACAAATGAAGCCGGTTTGTTGCAATGGCTACAAAATATTGAGCCGGCTGTAGCAATCATGCCAGCAACAAATGCAAATAATAAACAGGACAAATTTTATACAATAATTGTTTTTGATAAAATTATTAATGAGAAAAGTCCTTACCGTATTTTAGAAAGTAACATCATTTTAAAAGGCAAACCATATAACATACAATTAAAAAGCTCCCTGATAGACAGCGAGGATTTAATTGAAAGTATTGTAAAAACTGTTTGTATTTTATTGTTGCTGATGATTGCAGGGCTAGCCTTGATTAACCGGGTGCTGTCAAAAAAAATATGGAAGCCTTTTTACAGCACTATTACTAAGCTAAATGAATTTAAGATAGAGAAGAATGAAGCACTTCAGTTTGAAAAAACGGGTATAACTGAATTTACTGATTTGAACAATGCCATTGTTACCTTAACTAATCGTAATCTGGAAACCTACCAGTCGCAAAAAGAATTTACAGAAAATGCATCGCATGAAATGCAGACACCGCTTGCGGTATTGCAGGGCAAGGTTGATTTGTTAATGCAAACCAATCCACTTAGCAAAGAACAATCTGAATTAATTAGTGATTTAGCAGATGTAAACCAACGCATGAACCGCCTGAATAAAACTTTACTACTGCTTACTAAAATTGAAAATAACCAGTTTA
>JAYTTM010000681.1:0-1377 GCA_043745055.1 Chitinophagaceae bacterium
TGGTTGGAAAAAGGGTGATATTTTGATACAGACTGAACTTGCCAATACGCTAAAACGAATTCGTGATTTAGGTATCAAAGGGTTTTATGAAGGCGAAACAGCCCGGTTAATTGTAGCAGAAATGCAGCGGGGCAAAGGTATCATTAGCCTGAATGATTTAAAAAAATATGTAGTTAAAGAAAGATCAGCTACCAGGTTTGGTTACCACGGATACGAAATTGTTTCCATGCCTTTGCCCAGTAGCGGAGGTATTTTATTACAACAGATGCTGGGCATGATTGCCAATAGAAATATTGCAGCAATGAAATTTCAAACACCGGCAAGTGTGCAACTGATGACGGAGGTTGAGCGCCGTGGTTATGCAGACAGGGCGGTATTTTTAGGCGATGCAGATTTTGTGAAAGTGCCGGTAAAAACATTGGTAAGTGCTGCATATTTAAAAGAAAGGATGGCCGATTACGATGCCACTAAAGCAGGTAGCAGTACAACAACTGTTGCTGGTAATATTACTGAAAGCGAAGAGACAACCCACCTGAGTGTAATAGATGCAGCCGGCAATGCTGTTAGTGTTACCACTACTTTAAATGGACATTTTGGTAGCCGCACTGTAGTAAGTGGTGCAGGTTTTATTTTAAATAATGAGATGGATGATTTTAGTGTAAAGCCCGGTGTACCCAACATGTACGGCGCTGTGGGTAATGAAAAAAATGCCATTGCCCCCGGCAAAAGAATGCTGAGCAGTATGACGCCAACTATTGTGTTGAAAAATAATAAACCTTACCTGGTTGTTGGTACGCCCGGCGGCACTACCATCCCCACCAGCGTGTTTCAAAGTATTGTAAATGTAATTGACTTTGGTATGAGTGCTGAAGATGCAGTAAACAAACCCAAGTTTCACCACCAGTGGCTGCCGGATTTAATTTATACAGAAACGGATTTTGATGCCGCAACTATTACTGCATTAGAAGCCATGGGTTATAAAATTAATAAGCGGGGTAATATTGGCCGAACCGAAATGATACAGGTACTGGGGAAAAAAATAATTGCTGTAGGAGATAGGCGTGGCGATGATGCTGCTGAGGGGTATTGAAGATACGGACAGAGAAAGCTATATTTTCTTTAACTTTTTAAAGCTTTCGTTTGGTGTAATAATTCAATATCGGCTTGTCATTTACTAAAAAATGCATAGTTGTGGCCTTAGATGAAAAAAATAATAAAATTTGAGAATAAATCCCATCAGCCCGGTAGATAAATTCTTAATGAAAACATACTATTCCCTGTTAAAAAAAGAAAGGTAAAAAAATTGGATTTTACCAGTAGTTTTTCTATTTTTCTGAATAGTAATAATTCTATTGTTAATCTTAAAATTTTAGTATG
>JAYTTM010000682.1:0-5033 GCA_043745055.1 Chitinophagaceae bacterium
TAAAAGATCAATTATTGTTCTTCATTGGCGGTTTGCTTGTAATACTAGCCGGCCTTTTTGCTTTGTTGTTTTACCCTGCATTTAAGAAGTATAGGGTGTTTTTTTTGGTAATTTTTTTTACACTTTTAATTTTTACTTACCTAAAAGCCAAAAGTTATTATGCCATCGGTTTGTATCCTGTTTATATTTCTTTCGGGTCAGTTTTTTTAGCAGCTATTTTACAACATGGGTGGAAGAAATATTTACAACCGGTTTTTATTTTAATGCCTGTTTTATTTTTTATTCCAATGTACGGTGTGTTGTTCCCCAATAAATCTCCTGACTATATAATAAAAAATGCAAAGGCTTATAAAGACCTTGACTTGCTTCGTTGGGAAGATGGCAAAGAGCATCCGTTACCACAGGATTTTGCAGATATGCTTGGTTGGAAAGAATTGGCAGTAAAAATGGATTCCATTTGCGCCGGCTTACCAAACCTGGATCATACATTGATTCTTTGCGATAATTATGGTGAGGCGGGCGCAATAAATTACTATACTAAAAATAAAAAAATTAAAGCAGCTTCTTTTAATGCAGATTACATTAACTGGTTTAACTTTCATCAAAAGATAACAGATGTAATACTGGTGAAAGAAGCAGATGATGAGGACAAAAACAGGCAGGTAGAAAAACCCTTATTCGACAGCGTTTATTTAGCGGATAAACGAATTAATCAATTTGCAAGAGAACAGGAAATTTCTATTTATGTGCTACTAGGAGCCAAAGTAGATGTGATGAAGCGTATAAAAGACGAGATAATTCAAAAGAAAAAAGATCAGTTTTAGTTAGTTTTCAAAATAAGTAATTATAAACGTTGGTTTAAAAATAAAGACAAGCCAAAAAATACAATTGAGGCTTACTGTATAAAATAAAAATAATCTTTCATTATTAGCAACGTTGATGAACCCAGGTATAAAATGATATAACTGCTGCATAATAATAGAATAACTCTACCCTAAATCAGGTATGCAAATTCTGCAGACCGCTAAGTAAACCAAATACTTTCAACAACCAGATTACAACTACTATTATCACAACGGCGTTTAAAATACTCTTGATACTTCGCTGCATGGGAATGTAGGTGTTAATAAGCCACAACAGCACTCCAACAACAATCAAAACAAGAATAATGGTTAAAATAGGCATTTGTAAAATTATAAGTTGCAACAACATCGCTGCATAGCAAATGTCAAACTCTTTTATAAAATATTGTTGTATAAAAAAATGCAATCCTTACATAAATCACACTTTTTAAGATATTTAATTTACTTAATACTTAAAAATTTTCCCGTTGGCCATTACCTGTTGTGTTGCAGTATCGAAGCTGGTTTTGTAGCCGGTTCTTACTGCTGCATTCGTCATTATGTTTGCAATGGAATGCTGGTATCCTGCTTCAACCGGCGCATTGGGTTGCTGGCGACTGCGAATACATTCCATCCAATTACGCATGTGATTACTTGTAAGGTTATCAGCACCGGTGTTGGCAGATGCAATAATTTTGGGAGAGTTATCTGTTAAAGTAAAATCAGGCAACAGGTTTGCTTTCATATTCATGGCAGCAGCCATGTTTTCTGTAAGACCGCCTTTGGGTGAAACCTTGTTGCTGTTAAGATTTAATTCTCCCCCGTTAGAGTAATAAATTTCGGCGGGGTTTTCTGTTCCGTTGTGCATACGAGATGCAAATGAAACCTGAAATCCACTTGTAGGATCATCTGCCGGACCGTAATCAAAAACCGCCATGGTAGTATCCCAGTTTTTTCTGCCATCTTTCCACATATAAATGCCACCATTTGCTACCACAGTCCGTGGATGTTGCAATCCTGTAAACCAATGCACCGTATCTATCTGGTGGCTCATCCATTGCCCCGGCATGCCGGAAGAGAATGGCCAAAACAACCGGAACTCAAGGTACTTACGTGGGTCAAATGTTTCGTAGGGTCGGTTCAGTAAAAAACGTTTCCAGTCAAGATCATCTTCCTTGCATTTTTCCACCAGTGCAGGCCTGCGCCACCGCCCCGGCTGGTTAACATTCCAGGTTAACTCCACCATGGTGATAGGGCCAAATTTCCCCTGCTGTATAAATTCTGCTGCAGCTTTATAGTTGCCCCCACTTCTTCTTTGCGAACCAATCTGTACAATTCTATCTGTTGCCCTTACTGCTTTTAAAGCCGCTGCCGCATCATCCATTGTTTCTGCAAACGGCTTTTCTACATACGCATCTTTGTTGGCTTTCATGGCTTCAATGCAATGCAGTGCATGTTGAAAATCGGCTGTAGCAATTATCACTGCATCTATATCTTTTGTATTGTACAATTCATCATTGTTGATGCAGGCCTTTATATCATGCCCCATGGCATTTTTTAAAAAAGCTTCGCCTTCCTGCCTGCGGATTTTCCATATATCTGATACAGCTACAAAATCAAAATTTAACTCTTTGTGATGATTTAAAAAGCAGGGAAACAAGGTTTGCCGGAAACGATCAGAAAAGCCAATGGCACCCAGCCGGACCCGATTGTTGGCTCCTAAAATATTTGCATAGCTTTTGGCGCTAAAACCTAACGCACCCATGTAGGTGCCAGCTGCAGCAAGTGCAGATTGTTGGATGAATTTGCGGCGTGATGACATAGTGGTAAATGGTGAATGGTGAATGATGAATTTTTAATTATCAATTATCAATTATCAACTATCAATTATTCAATTATCAATTAATGACTTCAATTCCTTAATTTTTATACTTCTGTAAGATACTTCGTTGCCATGATCCTGCAACAGGATATGACCTTTGTATGCTTCGCCAAAATTTTTCCATTTAGCATATTTACTAATGGCCACCAGGTCCCGGAATTCTTTAGAGCCTCTGATGTATTCCAGCACTTTTACGCCATTCAAATAATGCTCAACTTTATTGTTTGGATATACTACAACACGTCCTGTATTCCAGGCGCCGATAGGGTGTATAAATCTTTTTTGTTTGTCAGCTTTTATCAGGTCGTACAGCGAAGCCATTGTTCTGTTACCATCCCGTCCCAGTTTGGCATCGGGATGCAACGTATCATCAAGCACCTGGTATTCCGGACCAATTGCAGAACTATCGGATTTCTCCTGCAGGGTTACAAAATATTTTACACCACTGTTTGCTCCTGCCGTTAATTTAAATTCAAACGATAAATCAAAGGCAGTGTATTCCTCTTTGGTAACAAGGTCACCGCCGCCACCAGCCTGCCTGCCATCAGAAGATAAAACGGTAATACAGCCATTGCTGATATCCCATCCTTTTTCCGGAAAGTGATCTTTAAATGCCCTAACCCATCCCTTACTGGTTTTGCCATCAAACAACAACTTCCAGCCATCTTTTTTTTCATAGCTGTTTAACCTGTTGCTTACAAGATTTGCTACATAAACATTTGCAGGAAATGTAGTTGGTTTAATGTCGGTTGTTTTTATAACAATGTTTTTAAAACATACTTTTTTACCAGCATGGCTTTTCGATGCAATGGCATGAACCTGCAAGCCGATAAATCCTTTTGCATCTACTGTATCAACCAAATAAGCAGCCGCTATTCCGTTAACCCATGTTTTTGTTTCGTTACCAATACACTCTACTTTAAAATGATTGTATTCGCCTGTTTTATATGCATGTTGCGCTGCTGCATTCAATTGCATGGGATACAGCCATTCTCTTCGGCCTTCATCATAAATACCGCCAGACCACCGGCGCCAGCTGGGATCTACTTCGCATTGCCTGCCATAGACTTTGCCTTTTCCGTCATTAGCGTTTGCATCAAAATGGCTTCTTGTTTGCACACCGGAATTACCTTCTTCATCTTCTATAAACACATCCAGTTCTAGCACAAAATCTCCATATTCCTTTTCTGTTACCAGGAATGTATTACCGGTATTGGCAACTGTGCTGCCGATGATGATGCCGTCTTTTATGGCGAAGGTTGCTTTTCCTCCCAATGGTTTCCAGCCAGTAAGGTCTTTGCCATTGCACAGGTTAGTCCATCCTTTGTTGCCTTGGGCAAATGCTGCAGTATTAATAAACAAGATACCTGTACAAAGTAAGTGGCTACATTTCATCGTTAATTATTTTTTCCTGAGAAGGAAACTGTTGATAGCAAGTTATTCTTTTTGAGCTTATAAAATTAAATAGTTTTTACACTTGAAAAACAAAAATCAATTTAACTGACTTCACCAAAATCCTTCTTTTTAAATCCATTCAGTTACCTGCAAATAAATTAAACGTAATTTTGAAGTTTAGTATTAATTAAATAAACCATCATGAAAAATTTCCTCCTCTTTCTTTTCTGTAGTTGTTGCTTTGCAAAAGTCTCCGCTCAAAAAGTTGCAAAGAGTATTTCTGTGCCGGACAACTCACAAAAAATACAAATAGTTGAAACAGCCTGCGGTGAATGTCAGTTTCACTTAAAGGGTAAAAGTTGCGACCTTGCTGTCCGCATTAATGGCAAGGCTTATTTTGTAGATGGTACTTCTATAGATGATCATGGAGATGCGCATGCTACGGAAGGTTTTTGTAATGCTGTCAGCAAAGCTGAAGTGCAGGGGAAGGTTGTAAATAATCGATTTAAGGCTACCTATTTTAAGTTGCTGCCTACGGAAGAAGTAATACAAAAGCAGTAGTTAGCAGTAATTTTAAAACAATTGTAATTACACTCTGTGGCTTCAACAAATAGGTTAGGTATCTTTATTGAAGACAAAAAGCCCATTAAATTTAATGAGTGGGTACTGTTATGCCTACCGCATTATCAATTTTTGTAGTGATGGAATTATTTAAATGGGTGTGGGGAAAGAGAATGGTAACTATTGAAAAATGATTGGAGGTTTAAAGATTAATTTGCTGCAAATAGTAGCATATTATTTCTGTGCAACTATTTGAAAAGCGGTTGCAATGTGTCCGTTCATTGTAAATACCTGAACAGGGTTTTCCTGTAAAATTTTGAAATCTTTTAGTAAAGTTGAAATCCACTCTTTTG
>JAYTTM010000683.1:0-5031 GCA_043745055.1 Chitinophagaceae bacterium
ATGGCAGCCTGCTCAACTGTATCACATACATGGTGATGATGATAAAATATTTCCTATCCAAAAACTTTCACCAACCCACACAGTAAAAGCAGCAGGGCATATGATGATTTTTAACAGGGCAGCAGCCGTAAATGAATGCCTTAAAGCCATTACTGCTGGTTAAGCCGAGATGCAATATAAAAAAACAAAGGCTTTAGAACAACAATAGCTGTTGGATATTCGTATTATTATCAGCGTAGCAATTAAGGCTTGTTTAAGTCGCTCTCTCATCTATAAGTAGCGGTTTTACAGGTTTTGGTGAAGGCCTGTATAAGTAACACAAATAAGAACAATAAGATAAAATATCATTCACTTTTTCTTACTTTTACTAATCTCTACTTACCACAAAAAATATGAAATGTTTAAAATACCTAAAAGACTGTTGACTGTGTTTTTCTTCTTTTTGTTTGTTTCGGAGCTTAGTGCCCAAAATAATTTCTTTAATGATGTATCCGAGTCAACCATTAAACAAACTAATCAACGACGGGTAATCATTCCATCCAAATTCCGTACAATACGGCTGGATTCAGCCGGACTTTTGTCCTTCTTTAAGTTACTGCCATCCGAAGAAAAAATTACTAGTAGAAACATGGCGCCTGTTATTGCAATACCCATGCCTGATGGAACCATTGCTTCTTTTCGTATTTGGGAGAGTTCGGCTATGGCTCCAGGGTTGGCATCAAATTATGCTAATATAAAAACTTTTACCGGCCAGGGTATTGATGACCCTACAGCAACCATAAAATTAGATTGGACAATCTATGGATTTCATGCCATGATTTTGTCTCCGGTAAGTGGTGCAGTTTTTATTGATCCTTACGATCTGCAAACGGTAACCAATTATATTTCCTATTATAAAAAGGATTATTTAAAAAAGGAACCATTCGCAGAATCGGGCCCACTAAAGATGAATCAAACAGCAAAACCTGCCAGTGTTTTAGCAGGCATATGTGTAGGATCTACTTTAAGAACTTATCGTTTAGCGGTGGCCTGTACTCATGAGTATGCACAGCAGGTTACATTTTCATCAAGTCCAACCAAACAGCAGGTGCTTGCAAAAATTGTTACCAGTGTCAACAGGGTTAATGGTGTGTACGAAAAGGAATTGGCCATAAGGTTAGTGTTGGTTGCAAAGGATACCAGCGTTATTTTTACCACACCAGGTACAGATCCTTTTACAGGAAACAGCAATCCCAGCATTTTAATTTCTGAAAGCCAACAATACATTGATTCATTGATAGGTAATGCTAATTACGATATTGGACATACATTCAGCACCGGTGGTGGAGGTTTGGCTGGCTTAGGTGTAGTTTGTATATCTGGACAAAAGGCTTCTGGCATTACTGGGTCTTCTAATCCCGTTGGCGACCCTTACGATATTGATTATGTAGCACATGAAATGGGGCATGAGTTTGGGGCAAATCATCCATTTAACTCTGAGCAGGGAGCCTGTGGAGGAAATGGTGTATTGGGAGTAAATGCTGAGCCGGGGAGTGGAAGCACCATCATGGCCTATGCAGGTATATGCGCTCCCGAAAATTTGCAAAACAATAGTGATCCGCAATTTCATACTATAAGTTTCGATGAAATTGTCACCTATTCCAATAACAGTTCAGGCAATACTTGTGCGGTAAAAACCAATACCGGTAATACCGCACCAGTTGTTAATGCAGGTGCTGCTTATACCATACCCATATCTACACCATTTGTGCTAACTGGCAGTGCCACCGATGTAAATGGTGACCCACTTTCTTACAGTTGGGAGCAAGTAGATGTTGGCGGCCCTTTTGGCTTATGGAATGCTCCGTCAGGCGATGCACCTTTATTTCGCTCTTTTCCCCCAACCCTTTCATCTACCAGGTATTTTCCAAAATTATCAACACAAATAGCCAATACGAGTGTGATAGGAGAAATTCTACCCAGCTATTCAAGAATCATGCATTTCAGGCTTACAGCAAGGGATAATAAAGCAGGCGGTGGAGGTGTTTGTTATGCTCAAACTGCTGTTACCAGCGTTGCATCAGGCGGGCCTTTTTTGGTTACCAGTCCAAATGCGAGTGGCATTGTATGGTACGTAAATGATTTTCAAACAGTTACCTGGAACCCAGCAGGTACTGCAGCAGCACCCATTAACTGTGCCAATGTAAGTATTCAATTATCTACCGATGGGGGCTTAACTTTTCCGGTTACCATTTTGGCAAGTTCCCCCAATGATGGAGCAGAGGAAATTCAGGTACCTAATAACATCAGTAACAATGTTCGGATACGTGTAATGGCAGTAGGTAATATTTTTTATGATTTCTCAAATAATAACCTGAGTATTCAGACACCACCGTCTCCATCTTTTTCATTTAATAATCCTGCGCCTATTGCGGTTTGCTCAGCCTCCAGCGGAACAGCCACTTTAAAGACAGCATCATTGGCTGGCTTTTCTACTACTATTGCCTTGTCCGCAAGTTTAATCCCTGCAGGTACAACAGTTTCATTTAGTTCTTCATCAATTGCTCCGGGCGGTAGCACAACTGTTACTTTAAATAATACAAGCAGTCTTACACCCGGTTCTTATACAATAACAATTACCGGGGTAGCAGGATCGGTAACCAAAACCAGCAATCTTTTATTTATTGTGGGTGCAGGGCCTGTTCCACCTGCATCATTAACTACTCCGGCAAACGATGCCACTGGTATTTCAGTTAAACCTTCTTTTAACTGGAGCGCTGTTGCTGGTGCTAGTTCCTATACGCTTGAAATATCCAAAACCAGTGATTTTGCGATTATTTATCAAACTATCAGCAATATAAATCCTCCCTATTCGCTCACCAGGTCTTTGGGGGAAGATAGTATTTATTACTGGAGATTAAAATCAACAAATTCGTGTGGTACAGGTGCTGCATCTGCATCTCCTAACCGGTTCAAAACAGGCATTAATACTTGCAGAATAAGTACTGATGTTCCTAAGGTTATAACAGCTGTAGGTACTCCTGTTATTACTTCTAACCTTGTTATACCAGCAGCTTTGGGAGTAGTTATTACGGATGTAAATGTAGTAGGTTTAGTTGGTACGCATACGTACATTAAAGATCTTACTTTTATACTTAAAAGCCCGGCAGGTACAAGTGTTGTTTTATTTGATACCATTTGCGGGCAGCATGCCGACTTTAATTTAAACCTCGACGATCAGGCGGCTACGGCTACCTTTCCCTGTCCACCTATAGGTGGGGTCACCGTAATTCCACAATTTCCACTTTCGGCATTTAATGGGCAGAACAGCGCTGGTACATGGACACTAACAGTTAAGGATGCTTATGATGTGGATGGAGGCGAACTTACTGGTTGGGGCTTAAGTATCAATACAAATTCTGTTACCTGCAGCATTACTTCTACGCCTTTGCCTGTTACTTATACATTTACGGGTAACGGCAATTGGAATGTTGCCTCCAATTGGACTAACAATAGTATTCCACCGGCAATTTTACCTTCTGGCAGCGTCATTGTAATTAACCATGTGGTTGGAGGAAACTGTCAGTTAAATATTTCGCAACATATTTCTGCAGGGTCCACATTAACTGTGTTAACGGGCAAAAACCTGGTGATACCTGGTGCGCTTACCATTCAATAAATATCAAATTGAATTTTTCTAACCAAGGTGTGTTTGCTCAAATTAATATAAGCATTTATGGGCTGCCTTTAGTAGATATCTACCTGTGCCGGCAGGTTGCGGCATTGGACTAACTCAGAGATTGAATAGATATTAAATCTTCACAATACAACCAATTCCGTATGGCGTATTTGTAAGTTGAAATTTTTCAGACAATTTATTTATTTTTTTGCCATGCTGCTGGTGAAGCAAGTAAATGATGCCATCAAATAAAAACAACGCCGACCCCTGCAATACAATGCTGTTGCCGAAACCATTGTACCGGTCTTTATTTTTTAAATCGTTATAAGATTTTTCCTTTAGATAAAAACCGCCGGCAATGTAGGCTACGTCAAGCCCTGTATTAAAAAGAAAAGTTTTTTCGAGGCTTGATTGCTTTTGAAGACTTTTCGCAAAGCCAATCCCAGCCTGGTTTTTAGCGCCCAGGTAACCAATAGCTGCCAATGTAATATTGATGCCGCCCCAAATCATATTCATTTGATGAAAGTATTTATTACTGCCTTCAGCCGAGCCTGCCGATGCACCACTAAAAATTAAATTGGCAGCCGACCAACTTCCAAGCACCAACATGCTTTGCTTTGTAAGTTTTATTCTTTCCTTATTAAAATCAGTAAGCTCTAATGATTGGCTTTTACAACAACTGTACATACATATGAATAGCAATCCCGTGATGAATATTTTCATTGAATAAATTTTTATTTGAAAAAATCAACTCTAATTAAAAATTGTGTACTTCTGCAATATTATTTAATGGCTTTAAAGATGAAATCTTACCAGGTAAAAAATTATTATTGTATAAACAAATAAATGAGGTTGATAAAAAATAGATGCAGATGATCAACTTGCTGCAACAAAATTTGTGAAGCAGTTATTTAGTACCCATATTGATAGTTGTTACTTTCAAAGACATCTGAATATTGCCAATCCAAAAAGGGGTTTATGTTTAAACAAAAAACAAATTATTACTTAAGTCTTTCCTAAAAATTACTTGTAATCATTTGCAGCCTTGGGCTTATCATTTTTTACTGGTTTTTGGTTTTTGTCAACCGATTTTAAAACCGGTGCAGCAATTGGTTTAATATCTTTTTTATCAGTTGTTTTTAATGGTATTATCGTAGCTGGAGCGCCATTTTTTTTATCAGTAGGCTTGTCTGCCGGCAATTCATTTTTTTTCTTACTGCTGGTATCTTTTACCGGCTTTGGTAATTCACTTTCAATAGGTATGCCGGTATTGGTATTTTCCGTAAGTGGAGCGTCAATAAAGTCGCCTGCATTTCCATTACCCTGGTCTTCATATTGAGAACTGTCACCTTTGTTAGCAAGGTTTGCAAAAT
>JAYTTM010000684.1:0-5030 GCA_043745055.1 Chitinophagaceae bacterium
GGCTTCTTTAATAATAACATCATTAACGATTACATTTTCTTTCACTCTTTTTTCAACAGCTGCTAACCTGATGTAGCTATTAGAGTTTTGTAAGTTGGATACAACTGTTGATTTAGGATCAAATTGTTTGAACCATTCTTTTACATCATCATTAGCTAAAGGATGATTGGTGTGGTAGATAGTACCATTTTTATTCTCGGGATTAAACCGTACTACTTTATTGGATGATGCTTCAAAATCATACACATCGCCACGGATGCCAATAATATAATTTTGACCAGAGGCATGCGGCACCGTTTTAATAAAATTTAGTAGTTCTTCTTTATCTGTAGTGTTAATGATTCTTCTTACAATAAACGCAACAGGCAATCCTTTGGAGGAGGCTTTCAATTGCATCAATGTGTTCATGCATGCGCCGACGCCGGTTTCATTCATTCCGTTTAATGCAATCAAACCCGGATGAGTTAAAATAAGCTGCTCCGGTTGTTTACCATTTTTTGCTAAACGCAGCAGGATTTGATAGCCATCAGTGTAGGATTCGATGTCCATATTTTGAGCGATATAACCAGTACTGCCATTTATAGAAGGCACTCCAATACCACTACAATGATGGTTTGAAATTTTGTCCTCGTACACCCAAAATTCATCAAGCAGGTTTAATGCCATTATATCATTGAATGCCTGTCCTGATCCTGCTGCAATGCCACGGACTTCTTCATATAAATCGGGTGTCCACATTTTAATTGCATCATCAAATTGTGCATATTGAAAAAATTCTTTTAACACCAGGCTGGCATCTTTTCCAAGAGCTTTGGTTGTATTGTCTTTCCACTTACTTACAATTTCAGCGATTTCTTTTTTTAATAATTTGCCATGTTGTAATCCAAGCTCATAACCTGAACCGGTAAGGGTAATTTCCCTGAGTACTCTTTTGCTGGCTGTAGTTGGTGATATTTGACTGTATGAAATAATTGAACTTAGCAACAGGAATAATAGAAATATTTTTTTCATTTTTTAAACTTTAATTCAATTAAAAAATTGTTGTAGCCTGCACTTGTATTGTGGTGAAATAAATTTGAATCCCTATTCTTTATCCAAAGCCAATATTGTTTGCAATAATACATTTGCTCCATTAGCCATATCAACTGCTTTTGTAAATTCTTTGGGTGAATGACTAATGCCTCCCACACTTGGAACGAAGATCATTCCTACCGGAGCAATCAATGACATGTCCTGTGAATCATGCCCGGCACCGCTTTGCATGTATTTATAAGTATAACCCAGTGTGGTAGCGGCAGCTACAATTTTATCCTGAATTGTTTTAGCCGTAAGTGCCGGATGGATTGGTTTAAATTGTTGTGAGAAGGAAATATTTGTACCAGAAGATGCAGCTATTGATGCCGCCTTTTTTTCAATATCATTAAACAATAGTGAAATTTTTTCGGAAGAAAGGTCTCTTATCTCCATACCCAAAACAACCTTACCAGGTATTACATTATATGCTCCCGGTGCTGCGGATATTTTACCGATGGTACCCACTTGCTTTCCTTCATAACTTATAATGACTTCATTAACCGCTATAATAAGTTTGGCTGCCGCCAGCAAAGCATCGTGCCGCATATTCATAGGTGTAGTGCCGGCATGATTGGCCGTACCTTCAATGCTTACTTCCCAATCTTCAATACCAACAATACCTTCTACTACACCAATCTGCAAATTTTCTTTTTCTAATATTCCACCTTGCTCAATATGCAGTTCAATAAATGCTGCCAGGTCGCCTTTCTTTCTGATGGCATTTTGTAAGTTATCCGGGTTACCGCCAATGGCAGATATTCCTTCTTTAAAAGTAAGTCCACTCTGGCTAACAGCTTTTAATCTTTCTGCACCATAAGGTGCAACCATCATGCTACTTCCAACGGTACCCCCTTCTTCATTAGAAAAAATTATTACTTCCAATGGATGATTGGTTACCATTTTATTTTCATTGAGCACTTCAATCATTTCCAGTGCACCTATAGAACCTACGCAACCATCGTAGTTGCCTCCATCAGGCACCATGTCAATGTGTGAACCAAATGCTATTGGTTTTAGAGAAGGGTTCTTTCCTTTTCTTTTTCCAATAATATTTCCTGCAGCATCAATGGTTACCTCCAGTCCGGCTTTTTTCATTAGATTCATAAACCACTCCATTGCTGCTATATTCCCTTTGGTATAAGCAACACGGTAACCACGACCGAGTGAATCTTTTCCAAATTTTGCCAGTTCAACAACGCGGCTTTCAATGCGTTGCTGGCTTACTTTAATTTCTTTATCCTTATTAGTTGTTTGACAGAATGCTGCTGAAACTGTAAATAGCATTAGCAGAAGTGAATGGTATCTCATTTTATAGTTAGCTATTGGTTTTATTACAATTGATGCTGTAATGATGAATTTTTTTATAAAACTTAATCAAGTTATAAAATCTATCTGCAATTATTCAATGTTTCCTTTGCAGATATGAAATCGATAGCAAGATCGTATTATTAATTTTAGGCTCGCCCGGTAGGTTTCATTATTTTGCTGCAGGCATCAGGCCTAGTTGTGTATTAAAATCAAGGTTGTCCATAAAATTTCTTTCCTCCGCAATCTTGCCATTCTCCATACGCACCAGTGTAATACCATCTATGCTTACTGTTTTACCCGTTGCCGGAATACCAAAGAAAACGCCGGTATGCTTTCCTTTGAAGTTCCAGTGTTTTACTAATTTATCGCCCTGGCCAAATACATCTTTAATGGTGAAGCTGATATTGGAGAAACCTGTGAGGTAATTGGCATAATATGCTTTGGCACTGTCAATACCGACCACATCTGCAGGGCTGGCATGCATCACAACATTCTTTGTAAAATTGGAGTCATTGAACATACCCAGTTTTCCATTATTGATAATTTCATCCCACACATGGGTGTACATTTTGATGTTGGCTTCTACAGGATCTGGCTTTTCTATTTGTTTGGTGGCGCAGCCAGCAGCCAGCATTGCAGCGGTGATGCTTAAAAATAGTAATTGAGTGAAATTGAAGTATTGTTTCATTATTTTAAGGTTTTATTTTAATGAATTTATTTTTACTAAAATCGATTTTGATTTTGCAGTTAATATTATATAAACCTTTTTTCAAATCATTCATTTAGTTTCGTATTTCTCACCACACAAAGTCATTGGCTGATTACAAATTCTATTGCGCCCTTACATTTAATATGTGCCGAACCTACGGTTCTCGATTTAGAATTTTATTGCTTTATCAACGGGTTGAAACCCGTTGTTACAATACCGATCGATGCTACGCATCTGCAAACAGCACCATTTTCAGTAAGCTCTTTGTTGCAGAGCCATCGGCTCGATCAACGGGTTGAAACCTCCCGCCTCAGGCGGGATTTTAGAATGTTCCGATACTACACCACTTCAATCTTCAGCATTTGATTCTTTCCGTTTCAACCGCAGCGCTTAAGGATTTTAATTTCTTTTATAAATAGCTAAGCCACCATTTTTCTTTGTGATTGGTTTTATATAGATCATACCATTTGCAAAGCGGATAAAGCATTAATAACACCACGATCCAAACCAGGTAAACAACTCCCAATGAAAATCCATAGCCATTTAGTTTATCAATATTTGAAAAATTAGTCCACACCATATCACTCCATTTGTGTCCACAGAAAGTGGTGGCAAACATGGCCAGTAAATGGATAAGATAAATGTGAAGGATATAGTAGAACATGGGTACCCTGCCATAAACAGAAAATATTTTACCAAGCCAGCCGGGCTTTGTTTCGAACAATGCCAAAAAAATACAGGCAGGGCCAAGTGTGATGAGGCCATACAATAATGAAGGTGGATATTTTGTTACGTTAATAAACGACAGTAATGTGAAAGCATCACCTGGTTGTTTGCTCCAGGGTGAGGGATCGCCATATAAATTGATAAAACGAATACTGATAAATAAAATAATGGAACCAATGCCAAGCCATAACAAAGTTTTCTTTCTTTTTACAGCATCCATACTGTTTGAATAGAGGCCTCCCAAACTGTATCCCAATGCAATGATACCGACCCATGGGATTACCGGGTACATCACCAAAATATTTTTACCTGCAATACTAAAAGTGCCGGGTTCATGAAGCAACGACCAGATAAATGCACTCAATCCTTTGCCGGCAACATACACATTATCCAGCAGGTTGTGGCCCGCCAGCAATATAATTCCAATTGCCAGAATTAATTTTTTCGGTAAATAAACCAACCCGGCTAAAACGATCATACTTATACCCAGGGACCAGATAACCAGGAAATCAAATTCAGGAAAATGAATATTAAAATTCCAGGCAAAGTTGATAACAGTATGTTCCATCAAAATCAAAAAAAGGCCTCTTGTAAATAAAAATTTTGACAGTGCTTTTATTCCTTTTCTATCGCCAACTAAAAATGCAGCGGCGCCCGTTAGCAGCATAAAAATAGGTGCACAGTAATGCGTTATCCACCGGGTTAAAAAAACCGGGATCGATGTTTTTGTTAGGTCGGTTGGGTCGAACACAAATGCGCTGGCATGAAAATAATCCCTTGTATGATCCAGTGCCATCAGTATCATTATTATTCCACGTAAAAGGTCGATAGATGTAATTCTGGTTTTAATGAGTGCTGTCATTTGGTTTAAGGTTGGGTTAATTTACGTGCTGCAGTATAATAATAAATAGGTAATTTATTTGGTTGACGATTTTATAAATAACTCAGCCACCACTTTTCTTTGTGATTGATTTTGTAACGGTCATACCGTTTACAAAGTGGGTAAAGCAGCAGCACCACTATTATCCAAACTGTATATGTTCCGGCCAAAGAAAAACCATAGCCTTGCAGCCAGGGAGTATCTTTTGCATTGAAGTTGGTAATGGAAATCATATCTGTCCACGGCCTTCCACTTAATACTACCGCTACTACTGCCAGCCCATGAATGAGGAACAAATGAAGGATATAAAAAAAGAGAGGTACCCGGCCAATG
>JAYTTM010000685.1:0-1371 GCA_043745055.1 Chitinophagaceae bacterium
GCACGATAAAACACCCAAAGTGTTTATCAGGATGATTAACGAATTGTATGTGAATAAAAAGTTCAACAACATGTGCCTGGTATTTAATGGTCTTAAAAAAAGGGGGATATCCTTCGGTAATTTTAATGCAGGCTATGGCTATGGTTATGGATATGGGTATGGATATGGATACGGATATGGTTATGGCTATGCAATTGATGACAGCAAACCGGCATTACTAGATTTTAAACGCATCTGGCGCAGGTTTAAGAAAAATATCAGGGGATAAGAATTCAATATTAATGTCTGTTATCATCAAGCTTGTAAGGGCAATTCAATTATTTGTTTTATTAACCTAACGGTATTTCAACACTTGCTGTTTATTTATAGTTTGTATCGTCACTTTTGTTTTACCACAGTGTTTAGTAATGTGGAGGTTTTGTAAAAGAATTTTAGAAATGTGCTGTTGGTAATTGATTAAGGTTTGTAATAATATCGGACTTTATCTGGGTAAAATAGTATTTTAAAAATTACACTTTGGTTACACTTTAATGTAACTGAGGCCAAGCGAAGCTATATGAAATTGAGTAATCAACTAAACTGGTATGCGGTGTACACCAAGCCCCGCTGGGAAAAAAAAGTAGCCAAATTACTTGATGAAAAGGGTATTGAAAATTATTGTCCTTTAAACAAAGTTGTAAAGCAATGGAGCGACCGCAAAAAGGTGGTAATGGAGCCCATCTTTAAATCGTACGTATTTGTAAGGGTGGAAGATAAGGAGAAATGGAACCTAAAAAATATATCAGGTATCCTGAATTTTGTTTACTGGCTGGGTAAACCAGCAGTGGTGAGGGATGAAGATATTGATACTATTCGTAAATTTTTGAATGAATTTGGAGAAGTTGCCGTTTCCGAAATAGATCAACTTAAAGCGAATGCCAAGGTAAGAGTTAAGCAAGGTATTATGATGAACTACCAGGGCCTGCTGGTAGAAGTGATGGGCAACAAAGCGAAAGTTAGAATTGAAAGTATGGGTATCTATCTATTTGCCCAGTTTGATAAAAAAAATCTTGAATTGTTGCAATAAGTGTGTTTATTTTAATTGCAATATTCTTAAGGGAAGTTTTTAATTACATTGACCTTTTTTCATGGCAAGAATAATCAAAAAAACATACAGGGCTAAAGCCCTTGAATAAATGTATAAATTTTTATCCCTGCCCTGAAGGGCAGGGCAACTCATGAGCAGGGCAACTCATGAGCAGGGCAACTCAAGGGCAGGGCAATTGAAGCACTTCTATAATTATATCAGCATTTTAAAAATTATGGCATCAATCTTTTTATTTTTCAAACATTGATGAACTGAGTCTGGCACATAACTAAGTTTTTAATTGC
>JAYTTM010000686.1:0-1371 GCA_043745055.1 Chitinophagaceae bacterium
CCATTAAACTATGGAACAATTCCATTGACAGAATTCCATTGGCAAGCCACCTGGTAAATATTGATGCACCGGATGCGTTTAATAAATTGCTAGCGACGTATGCAAAAGATATTTTTGCACCAAATGCAGTTTAATAGGTAAGCACGTGTTTGCACTGTTTCCAGTGCGTTACATATTTTTTTGAAACCACCGTTCGTAGGCAGGGTCTAAAAATTCGATGCTAGTACCGCTGTCATCAATTAATTCTTTTTGCACCAGGGCTTTTTTTATTTTTAGCACGTTTGCTGAAGTTCCGAGTTCATACCGGCTAATAATTTCCTTAGAGCTGAAGTTTTTGGTAATACCATCTGCCAGTGCTTTTAAAAAATTAAACTGTGGGGTAGAAAGGTTTTCTGTATCTCTTGTATATAATAATCCATTTTGTTCAAGCAGGTCATTGGTAGCTTCGGCTACTATTTTTTGTGTTACATTCTTTTCTGCTTTTACCCATACCAGGTGCGATAATTGTTGCACATAATACGAATGGTCTTTTACTGTTGCAGCAATTTCATTGGCTAACTGTGGCGATATCTTTTTCTTTGTAGCTTCAAATTGCCTGGTAATATATTTTATCCATTCTTCCCTGGTAATTTTTGGTAAAAAAATCACTTCACCAAATTTGTAAAATGCTTTTGATTGTTTTGTAAACAGCTCCGTCATCATGTGTTGCCTGCTGCCATACAGGCAATAGCATACATGAGTATGATGCTGCCATTCGCTGCGGAGGCGTTTTTGAAAAAGTTCGGGTTCGTTAAAGTTGGAAAGATTCTGAAACTCATCCAGGCATAAAATTATTTTTAGATTTTTAGCCAGTGCAATTTTTTCGGGCAGGTTCAATATTTCCTGATAATTTTTTTCAAGCGATTTCCATTCAAATGAAATATCCATGTCATGCAATGGGTCGCTGCCAATGGATATTTTAGGTGTGAGGTGTTTAAAAAATTGTTTGCAGTTAGCTATCCATTCTTCTACTTTACCAGCCGTTGCTTTTATAGTGGCGTTTGCCAATGCCTTGTAAAATCCCTCTTCGTTGCGGATACCCATCATATCAATCATCACAGTTTTGGTTTGCCTGCCGTGGAGGGATAAAGCTACCTTTTTTACCAACGAAGATTTTCCCCAGCGGCGGGGAGATATCAGGATGGTATTTACCTGGTTGGTAAAATTATCTTTCAGCCGCTGCATCTCTTTATTGCGGTTGGTAAATTCAACTGTGCTTACAGTTCTTCCAAATAAAAATGGACTTTGCATAGCCAAATGTAAATATCTTTTTCTAGCTTACCAAATGGTAAGTTACCAAATGGTAACTTACCATTTGGTAAGCTGCTGTAA
>JAYTTM010000687.1:0-1370 GCA_043745055.1 Chitinophagaceae bacterium
GAAGGCAACAAAATACTAAATGCAGGCATTACAATAAATTACAACCGTGCAATAAGCGGAGGCTATGGCATAGCTGAGAATGTAAACTATGTGCAAACTGCCACCACCAAACTTGGTTATTTACTTACCACGGGCAGTTTGCAGTACGGCTATTCAGCTAATTTCGATAAAATAGATAGCATTAAAACAAGTACTGCCAACAGGAAACTTTTTTTGCAAAATAACAATTACAACCTCGGCGCAGATATAGGTTTTGAATATATAATAGGCACAGAACAAGATATCAATTTGGACAACGATCAAATAGATGAATATGCCTACGACACAAAAATTGGCATTTCATTGATGGATCTCGGCAGTAACAAATATAGCTTTGGAAGCAGAAGTATTACAGCCTCTGGCGTATTGCCCGGCATAACAGATACTTTACTCGAAAACAAATTCAATAAAGTAACAACGCTGGATAACTTTAATGATAGTATTGCCAGTATTGCTGCATCTTTCAAACAAATGAGTGGTGATTTTTACATTTATAAACCTACCCGGTTAGTAATAAATGTAGATCAGCATATAGCAGCTAATTTTTTCATCAATGCAGAAGTCACCTTGCCGCTTTTACCAATTATATCCAACAACAGCCTCTTCATTCGGGATATGAATTTTATTGCCATCACCCCAAGATGGGAAACCAAAAGATTCGGTGCATATTTCCCCATCCTTTTTAACAACAGGCAACAACTGTGGGTGGGAGGCGCTTTTAAAGCAGGTCCTCTTTTGTTGGGTACCCATAATCTGGCAAACTTATTTTCTAAAAACACCACTCAATCCGGTGGACTTTACCTGGCTTTTACCATCAGGCCAGGTGAGAAATATGACCGACAGGCGCATAATTCAAACAATAAAATCTCGTCCAAAACAAAACGAAGTGTAAGTTGCCCCAAATTTTAACTTGCTGCTGTCTAATACTCAGTTTGTTTTAAACATAGGTTTGATAGCACCCAGAATAGCCAGCCATCCCCTCTATACTTGCTTCAATAACTATTCAACCCACTCAGAATTAACATTTATCCTACTCCTTTTTTTTGAAGAATTATTTGGTTTAAGCCGTATTTTTGCGGCTTAAAAATTACAACTATGCCAGGATCAGAATTATTTGGTGCCGAAGAGCAAAAAGAAGTGAATGACGTAATGGGGACAGGGATTTTATTCCGCTACAACCATGATGCACAACGCAACGGAATCTGGAAAGCCAGAGAGTTTGAAGCTGAAGTTAAAAAGATAACCCATGCAAATTACGCCCATGCTGTAAGCAGTGGCTCTACAGCCGTAGCCTGTGCCTTGGCAGCAGCAGGCATTGGCACCGGTGATGA
>JAYTTM010000688.1:0-1367 GCA_043745055.1 Chitinophagaceae bacterium
TTTACAAAAGATATCTGCGACAAGTTTATATGGAATGACAGCATTTATACGAAGAGCACATCTCATACCCGTACTTTCAAAAACAGGGGGGGGTGTGACAGTGTAGTTACCATGAACCTCATTGTTAGATATAGCTCAAAAGGTACTACCACTACCGTTACAGCTTGTAGTAATTACGTATGGTACGATGTGAAGTATGACAAAACAGGAATTTACACAAAAGTCTTCCCTAATGCTGTTGGTTGCGATAGTACACTCACCCTTAACCTGACCGTTAACTACCCGAGTGTAAACAACCTGTATGTAAACCTGAATGCATCAGACTTACCCTATACATGGAGAGGAAAAACGTTTACGGCTCCCGGCACTGACACCATCTTTTTGAGGAATGGGAACAGCGTTGCATGTGACAGCACCGTTCGGATGACGGTGAGCATTTCAGCTATGCTGCCCGATATTACCTATGCTGTTACAGACACGATTTTGTATTGGGAGAAAAGGATTGAAACGCCTATTGCCATGAGCAATACCGGCACACCCATACCCACAATGAAATTGGGAGAAAGTGATACCCTGATTAAATTTTCAAATGCCGGTCCTGGCGATGTTATAAGAAATACGGTAAAGGGACGTGATGGCGTTTACTACTCCAGGGTATTCAACAACAGTACAGTCTATAAATTGAGCCCATCAGGGGTTTGGACTCCTTTTGCAAACGCTGGCAGCGCAATTAATGGATTGGCAATAGATACATCAGGAAATCTGTACGTTGCTATTAATACATTACCCAGTTATATTAAAAAAATAACGCCTGATGGGGTTATAGGTGATCTTCCCGGATCTCCATTGTTTTACACTCCTGATAATGTGTTTGTTGACGGGAATAACACTTTATTTATTCTCGAAGCGAATAATTACACTCAGCTTGACATTGTCAAGTTCAACCTTTCAACTGGTCAGCAGGTGAAAATGCAGCTGGACAACAGTCCTTATTTCAATTTTAACCCGGAGGACATGAAGGTAGATTCTAAAGGAAATATTTATGTATATAAGAATTCTGATAATGTTGTTGTGAAAATCAGGCCCGACGGACGCATGTCAGGTATTGGGCAAAAAGGGTCAGATTATAGTGTGTTTAGGCCGGGAAATGGGCCAGATGCGAACTTACCTACGATATCCAGTATGGCGATAGATCCCACTAACGATAATTTGTATATTATGGCTAAGGGTCAACTCCTGAGAGTAGATACAGCCGAAAATGTAACCGCAATTTCCGGCAAGTCGTTTGATGTATTGAAAGATCAGATCTTCAGGGTTGACGGTGGAAAAGTATCTGTCATCAATAATACAAAGGGCATACTCTTTAC
>JAYTTM010000689.1:0-1366 GCA_043745055.1 Chitinophagaceae bacterium
CTGATGCGGCCTATGGATGCTACGTACCAGTGGGATAAAGAAAACAAAACAGCCATTATAGAAGTAGCAAGCGCAAGTGGTTTATTATTGTTGAGTGAACAGGAACGTAACCCCTTAAAAACTTCTACTTATGGTACAGGCTTGTTGATAAAACATGCCATTGATAAAGGCGCAGAAAAAATTTTACTAGGCCTCGGAGGAAGTTCTACCAACGAAGCCGGTACGGGCATTTTAGCCGCATTGGGTTTTAGTTTTATAGATAAAGCCGGAAATGTATTAACTCCCATTGGTAAAAATCTTCAATTTATCGATGCAGTTATTTCTCCCGCAATTATGCCGGGTATCAATTTTGAAATAGCTTGTGATGTTCAAAATGTTTTATTCGGTGAAAATGGTGCAGCCTTTATTTATGCCGCTCAAAAAGGAGCTACTTTAAAAGACATTATTGTATTAGATAAGGGGCTACAAAGGTTTTCCAGCGTAATAAAATTACAAACCGGAAAAGATATAGCAGATTTTAAAGGAGCAGGTGCAGCAGGTGGTGTTGCAGCTGGATTGATGGCTTATTTTGATGTAAAGGTTACTTCCGGTGCACAACTGGTAATTGAAAAATCTTCTATTATTGAGCAATTAAAAGACTGTGATTTAATCATAACAGGAGAAGGTAAGCTGGACAATCAAAGCCTTTATGGTAAAGTAGTTGGCGTTGTTGCCTCCTTAGCCAACCAGCAGCAAATACCTGTAATAGCCTTGTGTGGCAAACTAGCCATCGATAAAAAACAAATTAAAGAAATGGGTTTGCTAGCTGCTTACGGCATAACTGATGATGGAACAAATAACAGGGATGCTATTAATAATGCCGGGCCCTTATTAAAGAAACTTACAGAAAAAGCCTTTGCAGCATTTATATATCCCCCCAAAGCATGATTCTTAAAATTACGCTACAACCATTTTCCTGATATTTTATATTATCAGAAAATAACAGCCTATCCTCTCAAAAATATTTTTTAAAAATCTTGTAAGGAAATGATATTACTCTCGTATATATTGATGAGAGAAAAAAGGAAAAAGATTGTATTTGGTTTGTTATATGCTTTAGTGGCAGTAAGTGTTGTTTCAGCCTGTTTATAAAACAATTGTAATCTTAAAGGTGGTCTTGCTATTTACTTTTATAATTTGGTGTCATATTTTACTTTGCTTAAAGTAATTGCTGGTAAAAATGATCCGAAATTAATAAACCAGGCACCCGAAAATTGTATTCATTAATTACCCTCAACTTAAAATACCGTTCATGAAATATTTTGTTTTAATTGTTTTTTTTCAGGCTTCTGTTGAATTGGTTTTTTCACAAAAGGCAGCCACAAAA
>JAYTTM010000690.1:0-4998 GCA_043745055.1 Chitinophagaceae bacterium
GTTTTATAAAGACAGTTCAAGCTATTGTGCCTTATTTACAATTTCTTCTGTTGAAAAATTGGCACAGTTTGCTATAAATGGAACTTTTATTAAGGAGGAAATTGAAGTACATCAGGAAGGTGAACACAGTGACAGTACAAGCACAGGCGGAAATAAAACACCAGTTGGCTGTGAATGTGAAACCCATAAAGAAAGTGATTAAATACTTTTGAATAGGCAGAGGGTTTTTTAAGACCCCTCTTTTCATTGGGAGGGGTCATTTTTATTTTAACTCTATAAGTTTGCGCAGGTTAGTGCTTTTATTTTCATTTATTGTTTTATCGTTATTGATGATGTTAGTGTTAAAATTTGATTCAATAAGGTGGGCCTTTAGAAAAAGGAAATTATGACTTGTTGCTATTTTAAACCAAAGAGCCAAACTTAAAAAGTTTGGCTCTTTGGTTTGCTAATGTTTCTACTTTACTTATCCTTTTATGATGCTGCCATCTTCGGTATAAAGTTCTTCGAGTATTTTTTTGCCGTTTTTAAATTCAACTTCATACTTGGTTACGCCTTTTGAAGTTTCGATTTTTGCAGCGGCTTTTACTGCTGCTCCTTTGTGATTAGTGTTGAAAGACTGCTGTATTTTTTGCGGCAGCATATTAAATTCAATGGTACTTTCTGTTTCTAACCATTCGCCTTTATCGCTGTAATTAGCTGAAAACGATTTACCGTTTTGCTTAAATTCAGCTTCATATTCATGGGCATTCTCTTTGTCCCATTTAATATTGGTGGCTGATGGAAACTTTTTTGCAAAGGCTTCTTTTACAGCTTTGGGTGCGTCTGTTGCAAATGCAGCGACTGACAATACCATTACACAAATGGTGATGATTGTTTTTTTCATTTTGTTTTGTTTTTTTAAGTGTTATAAAAATTGAATTGCTATTCAGGATATATGAATATTACGGGGTTACTTTTTTTCATGGCAGAAAAATAGCCAATTGCCTTTGAGCCAAATTGCCCATCTACTAAAAATACAGGCTCTACAAATGGATTGTATTGCGCTAATTTCTGCTTGTCTAACTGATCGAAAAAATCATGGGCATCTTTACCAATGCTTGTGATGTACACAAAAGTTTTTGTACCTGGCTTATGAGAATATGCAGGTTCTATTACAATTTTTATTTGCTGCCCGGATAAGCCTTGATCTGCATAAACTGAACGGCCTATTTCGTTTACTCGTAAACTATCTGTGCCGAGACATACGCTGGCAATTTTTTCACTTGCTAATTTTGTTGCCGTATCCACATATCTAACCATTTCGTACCGATAATAATTTATTTGTGACGGCACATCTTTAAAATAGGTAATTACGCCTTCGTGTTCGCCATACAAATCATTAAACTTTTGCACAAAGGAAACACTGTCTATTGATGATGGCAACTGATTTGTATGTGCCACTGCGGTAAAAATATTTGCACCTCTTTTTATGCTTAATGTATAAGTAATATTTTGCTGAATGGGTGTATTGCCTTTATAATAATAATCATACTGGCAATAGATTCTATTGTAAACACTGTCCAGTTTTAAACTATCAGTTCCTACGCTGCTTACAATTTTAATTTGAGCATTGCGGATTACTAAATCTTGAAAAGTTACTTTTTTATCAAAGTACGGAACGGTAATATTAAAATATACTTTCGGTAAAGAATCTGGTTCAAGCATGGATTGTATGCTTGGTTTGGTATTGTATGGCGGTGGCGTAATGGTGATTACTTTTTCGCAAGAAAATAATACTACGCTAAATGCCAGCATTAAAATTATGGTGTACGATTTCATGGTGTTGAATTTAAAATTTGAAATTGAAACTTGCGCTTGGTATGATGGGTAGTAATGAAACCTGCCTTGCTTCCGGCTGCCTTGTATCTGCATTAGTGGTTAAATAAATAAAGTAAGGATTAAGGCGGCTGTAAATATTATAGGCACCTAATACCCATTCCCTTTCGTATTTTTTGCCCCAAATCTTTACCATCTTTTTATTTGAAAAACTTACATCAAGCCTATGATAACTTCTTAATCTTACATTGTTCCTGCTGGTGAAATCGTAATAATTGCCATCGTAAAGAGAACCATTAACAGGCACAGAAATTCGACCCGCAGGCAAGGTCAGAGACCTGCCTGTATAAAAAACAAAGTCTGCAGAAACTGTCCAGTGTTTGTTTAGTTCGTAACTGCCTGCTAAGGAGAAATTATGTCTTCTATCAAAAGAAGCAGGAAATTCTACCCCACGGTTTAGCTCTGGAAACTGTTGTGTTGTCTTACTCCATGTATAACTTATCCAGCCTGTAAACCTTCCAAAATTCTTTTTTACAAATAATTCTATGCCATACGATTTGCCTTTGCCAAAAGCCAATGTGCTATCCAAATTTGTTGAAGCAACTATTTGTGTGCCTTCTTTAAATAATACCTGGTTATCCATTGTTTTGTAATAAGCTTCTATACTTGTTTCAATACCGTTGTCTTTAAAATTTTTAAAAATACCCAATGCCATTTGCTTACTATTTTGGGGCTGAATGAGTTTGCTGGAACTTAACCAAATATCTGTAGGTAATGATGCAGTACTGTTTGGTATCAAATGTAAAAACTGGTTCATTACCGTAAAGGAAGCTTTAAGCGATGTTGTGTTATTGAGAGAATATTTAGTGGTAATTCGTGGTTCTACAAAAGCATAGGTTTTTGCAGTAGTAGCAAATATTGGAACCCGAAGCCCGTAATTAACACTGAATTTTTCTGTTGCATCAAACTCATCACCGATGTATAATGCCATTTCGTTTGAATACCTTTTATCAATGCTGTCTTTGTTGATTGAAAGCCTGTTTCCTCTTCTTGGAATTTTAGCAGATACGCCAGCCGGGTAAAGGGTATGATAAGTGTAGGTAAATCCTGCTTTAATTTTATGCTTATTGTTTGGCGTAAACGTAATATCACTTTTTACATTGTAATCTTTTATGCCTGTATATAGCAAAGCATAATAGTTGTTTTGGGTAGTGCCTAAACCCAAATGATAATCGTTGTAAATTATAGAAGTATTTGAAAATACTTTGCTGCCAAACAGATGATTCCACCTTAGTGTAGTGGTTGAATTTCCAAAATCGGTATTGTAATTTAAACTGTTTGCCCCTGTATAATCCGCTTTATCATTGCCTTTAAAAAAGCTGAGAAATAAATGGTCTTTTTTACCGAGTTCAAAATTTATTTTTGCATTTACATCATAAAAATTATAAGAGGTGCTGTTGGATACAAAGGGTTTTAATAATAAATTAATGTGGCTTCTACGGGCTGAAATAATAAATGAAGATTTACTTTTTTGTATGGGCCCCTGAAGAGTAAGATTGTCGGATAATAAACCTATGCCGCCTTCTGTTTGGTATTTTGTTTTGTTACCTTCTTTCATTGTTATGTCTAAAATAGAACTAAGCCTGCCGCCATACTCTGCCGGAAATCCCCCCTTTATTAGTTTTACATGATTGATAGAATTAACATTGAAAGTGCTGAATAACCCAAATAAGTGATTGGGATTGTACACCGTTGCTTCATCTAACTGCACCAAATTCTGGTCTAAGTTTCCACCACGAACATAAAAGCCTGTTGTTCCTTCCTGTCCTCCCTGAACTCCCGGCAGTAACTGGATTATTTTTAAAATATCCCTTTCACCAAATAAAACAGGCAGGTTTTTTATGGCTTGTATTGGAACATCAATAACACCCATTTGGGCTTTTTGTACATTTCGGTTATTTCTGTTTGATGATACTATTACTTCGTTCAAATTGCTTTTAGTAGTTTCTAACAAAACATCTAACTGTATATTTTCTGCTGAAACTATTTGTTTTGCCTGAATGATATAACCACTGTAAGAAATGATTAAATCAATGGTATCTTTTACTTGAAATGTAAGTGTAAAGAAACCATATTGATTTGTACTTGTACCAATGTTGCTATTGACACTTGCCACGGAAGCACCAATTAATGCTTCTTTGGAAGCAGCATCCTTTACATAACCACTTATTGTTATTTTTTGTGCCACAGCAGAAAAAGAGAGCATAGCAGCAAACATACCTGCACAGGTATATTGCCAATGCTTTTTTATTGATTCCATTGATGATATAGTTAGTTTAATAAATAATGGAAGATGCCTAGTTACTCAGACAATTTTAATTTTTAGTATTTAGCAATTAAAAACCGGAGGCCGAAAAATGGAGGAAAAGAAATTGAACTTGTAAGGAATGGACGATAATAAACCGAATGGGTTTATTTTTAAAGCGGGAAATGGTTTAACTAAGACTATGGAGAATTTTGGAATATTTGTATAATTTAAAGTACTGGGATTTTGTGTGTAATGGAAAGGCCTGTGGGGCTTTTGGCCATCTCTATTTTGGTGCTTGTCAAAGATGCAATCAATATTTATCAAATGGTCTGTAATAAAATCCAAAAAACTCATGTCTTTGTCCTCTGTTTCTTTGCAATGCTTGTATTGCCCGGGAATACCCTTCAAGGCAGCAATATCCATATTGGGTAAAGGGAACATACCTCCAACCCAATAAATTAAAAATATACTAAGTGCAAATTTCATTACACTTTAGTAGTGTATCATTGTTAACCAAAAGGTTGGGTTATTACTATTCTTTGTTTGTGACGTTTTTTCAAAAAGAAAATACTACAGTAAAAAAAGAACGCTCTTAGAAAATCGTAAATCAAAAAAGTTAAAAAACTATACCACAATAAAAGCTCCATAGCGGTATGGCGTACAAGTGAGTCCCGAGGCAGCGCACAGCCCGAACTCGGGATCGAGATGACTCCCGAAAAAACGGGACAGGCCAACGATGTTGAGTAAAGCTATCCAGCCGGTCTCAAAAAAATTATCTAACGCCGCTGTTGGTGTTTTCACCAACAGCCAAAGGGCATGAAATTAAATGTTGGTTGCGGTAATAGTATAAATCCATAAAAAATATAATCAATGAA
>JAYTTM010000691.1:0-1362 GCA_043745055.1 Chitinophagaceae bacterium
ATAAACATGATTTGTTCGATTAAAATAAAACTATGCCTCTTTTTTTTGTTTGTTGTTAATGCAGCTTACACACAAAATATCCTTACTCCAATAAAAACAAATGTTGTAGCTAAAGAGGATGGTTTTACATTGGTTAGGGCAGGTAAGCCTTATTTTATAAAAGGGGCAGGTGGCACCACCTATATCAACCGTTTGGCTAAGTATGGAGGAAACTCAATCCGTACATGGGATAGTAAAAATGGAGAAGAAATACTAAGGAAAGCCTTTAAGTTAGGCTTAACAGTAACTATAGGGTTAGATGTAGCACGGGAGCGTCATGACTTTAATTACGATGATACTACCGCAGTGAAACTACAGTTAGAAAACCTGCGGCAGGAAGTACGTAAATACAAAAACTACAAAGCTTTATTAATATGGGGAATAGGTAATGAACTTAACCTTGAGTATAAAAATCCAAAAGTGTGGGATGCGGTAAACGATATTGCAAAAATGATTCATCAGGAAGATCCCAATCATCCGGTTACTACAATGTTAGCAGGAATAAACAAAAGAGAGATTGAATATTTAAAAACCCGTTGCCCAGAGCTTGATTTACTTTCTGTGCAGGTATATGGTGGTCTTGCAGAAGTGCCGCAGCAATTGCGCAATTCAGGCTGGGAGGGGCCCTACATGGTAACCGAATGGGGGCCTACAGGCCATTGGGAAAGTATGCAAACCCCGTGGAAAGCGTCGATAGAAGAAACCAGCAGCCAAAAAGCTGCGGTGTATAAAAGCCGTTATCAAGCATCTATAAAAAAGGATAAGCATTGTGTTGGTTCATACGTTTTTTTATGGGGCCAAAAGCAGGAAAGAACACCTACCTGGTATGGTATCTTCACGGAAAAAGGAGAAGAATCGGAAGTTGTAGATGTAATGCAATATTTATGGACCGGCAGTTGGCCCAAAAACCGGGCGCCACATGTAGATTCGGTATTGTTAAATAATAAAAAATCAACCGATATCATTTATCTGCAACCAGGTAAAAACTACCCGATAACCGTATTTGCCCATGATCCAAACCGGGATAAAATGAAGGCACGCTGGGAGTTGCTCCCCGAAAGTACCGACCTTAAAAATGGGGGTGACCGTGAGTCTCGTCCGGATGCTATACCTGCATCAGTAATAGTAAAAAACTTAAATAATGCAGTTTTGAAAACACCAGAAAAGGAAGGTGCATACCGCTTGTTCTTATATATAACCGACGGACATAATAAAGTGGCTACCGCTAACTTACCATTTTATGTAAAATAGACAGTATAATCAGAACTCTTTACCTCTCGAAAATTTAAATAGATGATTTTTTATTTTTTATCCGCAGGATTC
>JAYTTM010000692.1:0-1357 GCA_043745055.1 Chitinophagaceae bacterium
GCCGCGGCGGATTGATTTTTTTTGTTTCTTTTTTTTATCAAGAAAAAAAAGAAAATGAAGTATAACACATAAGAGTAGTGCCTCTGCTAACTAAATGCCCCCTAATTCTATTACATTATTTAGGGTAGGCTTTTATTTGAGTGCCGAAATACCCTTTAAGGAATAGGGACAAAAGCGACAGTATTAGTTGCACCCCATACACAATCCGCAAACAAAAAAAAATCAATCCATTACCTTTGGCAAAATTTTAAATAACGATGTTACAGATTAGTTTTATCAGACAAAATATTGATTTCGTAAAAGAAAGAATTCAGCACAAAAATTTCAAAGATGTAAGCATTGTAGACAGCATAGTTGCACTGGATGAGCAGGTGCGGAAATTAAAAGTGGAAAGCGAAACCTTGCAGGCCAGCATGAATACTACCAGCAAAGAAATTGGCATGCTGATGAGCAAAGGTGAAAAGGCACTGGCGGAAGAAAAAAAAGAGGAAGTAAGCAAACATAAATCTGGTATTCAGCAATTAAATGAGCAACTGGGCCTGGCAGAAAAACAACTACAGGATGAATTGGTAAAGCTGCCCAACCTGCCCCATAGCACCGTTCCCAAAGGAAAAACACCAGAAGAAAATGAAGTGGTAAGATCTGGCGGTAGCAAACCAATTTTGCCCGAAACTGCCGTACCTCATTGGGATTTGATAAAAAAATACGACCTGGTTGATTTTGAAACCGGTGCCAAAATAACCGGTAGTGGCTTTCCTTTGTATAAAGGCAAGGGCGCCAAATTGCAACGTTCATTGATACAATATTTTTTAGATTACAATACAGCGGCAGGCTATACCGAATATTTACCCCCGTTACTGGTGAATGAAGCAAGCGCATACGGCACCGGGCAACTGCCCGATAAAGAGGGACAGATGTATCATGCAACTGCAGATAATTTTTACCTGATACCAACAGCAGAAGTGCCAGTTACCAATATTTACCGGGATGAAATTGTAAAGGAAACCGAACTGCCGATAAAAATGACGGCTTATACACCCTGCTTTAGAAGAGAGGCCGGCAGTTTTGGTGCTGATGTACGTGGACTAAACCGGGTACACCAGTTTGATAAAGTAGAAATCATTCAGTTGGTGCATCCGGATAAAAGTTACGAGGTATTGGAAGAAATGGTAAATCATGTGGAACAGCTACTGCAAAACCTGCAACTGCCTTACCGCCTGTTGCGTTTATGTGGTGGCGATATGAGTTTTGCAAGTGCCATCACCTACGATTTTGAAGTGTACAGTGCCGCACAGCAAAAATGGCTGGAAGTAAGTTCTGTCAGCAATTTTGAAAGCTTTCAAAGCAACCGCTTAAA
>JAYTTM010000693.1:0-4973 GCA_043745055.1 Chitinophagaceae bacterium
GGATTGCTCTTTCCAGGTCTTGTTCATCCTTAGATATTTCATAACGGCGTTTATTAATAGCCCCACTTAGGCCCAATGTTTCCGGGTCGGTAGTAGTATAGGGCGTAAGTGGTTTTAAAATATCCTCAGCCATTAAAAGTGCCGTAAGCGGATCGGGAAGCTTAGATTTATAGGTACAAAGAGCAGCCCTGTGCCTGTAAAAAGGATTGCTGGCATCCAGCATCATGGCTGATTTAAAAAGTGTGAGTGCTGTTACAAAATCCTCATTATCTTTTGCAGTTTCTGCTGCCTTTGTAAGAAAAGCAAGTGAATCATTTTGAACGGGGTTCAACGTAGTTGTTTCTTCTGAAGATACAACCGGTACTTCTACAGAAAATTCCGGCCGCTTCATTCCTTTTAGAAAGGTATATACCGGGCTGTCATCTTCCATTTTCTTCAGTATTGCCTCAATTTTTTCTTTTAATTGTTGGGTGAATGAAAGTATAGTACTTCCCCCAATATCACATCCAAGATGTACATAATTCATAATGGAAATATGGTTAAGGTCAAATGGGTATTTCAACTGACTTTCTGCCATTACAATGGTGGTGGAAGGTTTTAATGCATGCCTTACTCCGAGTTCGTAAATGGCATTGGCGTTCAGGGTAGAAATATCGGCAATTACTAAATCGGCTTTATACAGCCATTCATACATCGGCACATCAATTACGCCGGAGTGTTTAATCTCATCAGCCCTTATACACTCAATTGAAAGGCCTTCACAAACCGGCTTAATGAGAAACTTGTAGGTCATGTCCATATTGAGTATTCTGCCAGTTCCGAGATCTGTTTTCTCTCCGAAGCCCATAATTACAAAACAGGTTATCATTGTTTAAGAGTTTAAATTATTGAAGATATTTTTATTACTTGCTGATAATACAAATAACTTTTTTGCTAAAAAATTTTTGTATATTAATAGTACACGTCTAAATAGAAAAATCAATTATAAATGCTGCAATAACTTTTGGGCATTTATATTTTTTAAATAGATTAGGTAAAGTACGAAACTTAATAAACTAAATATTTTCAAGAGGATAACAGAGATGAAAAAAAACATATTTCGCTATCCAGTTTAGCACTTTTTTTTCTATTGAACCAACCGAGTAGCCGACGGTAATTGAAGAAATTATTTGATTAATAAATATACAAAGTGAAATTGATAGGTTTTTATTTTTATTACCGGGGATAGTATTAATTCCCAAAATCCAAATCCAGGCGCAGATAATATTTTTAATCAATTACGTGCCAATGCAGACAGCTATGATTTTACCAACAATAAAAGCTATCGGGAGCGCCAGCAAAATTCCAACCGGATGGCTGTTGCAATAAATATTGGCGTTGATGCACAGAATCGTATAACTAAAGATTGGTTTTATAAATTTGGTTTACACTTTGTTTATGCGCCACTAGAAGTAAGAAAAGAAAAATACACGCCGATTGATAAAACAACAGATGAATTCCAATCCATTTATAACAGCAGTGCAAAATCAAATTACAGCGCATTGTGTGTAAATATGGGGTTTGTCTATAATTTTTAAAAAAGGGTAAATATTATTCTTTGTTCCCCATCCATAAACTATTCTTTCTCTTATAAATTCAAGATTTTTTACAGAAGGAATTATTTAAAATATTTTCTTCAGGATAATTACGATAAGTAACACATTTCTTAGAATCGCATAGCTAAAATATGAAAACGATATTCTGGTAAAATTAATAGCAGCTTTTTATCACATCACTCACATAAAAAAAGCACCTCATTACTGAAGTGCTTTTTTATTTATTTAGAATACTTTATTTAATTGGAGCCTTTTTTTCCTTTTGTGCCTTTTGAGCAGAATCCATCATTTTCTTTTGCATTGCTTCCATTTTAGCCCTTTCCAACTCAGCTTCAACCCTTGCCTGTGCTGCAGTGATTACATCTACAATTTCTACTTCAAATACCAGGTTGGAGTTAGGCTTAATATCTGCACCCGCACCTTGTGAACCGTATGCCAGCGCCGACGGTATATACAAGTTTGCTTTTGAACCTTTTTTCATCAAAGTCAAACCATCGGTCCAGCCCTTAATAACACTGCCTTGTGCTCCAGCTGGTGCACCCATATTAACAGGTAATGCTTCTGTATGATTGAATTTTGGATCTTTATTTGAATCAAATACTTTACCATCTTCCAATGTTTTACCTGTGTACATTACTTTCAATACTTTAGAAGTATCAATTGCATCACCGGCACCTTCTGTAAGAATTTGAACATACGTACCCAACGGTGCTTTGGTTGCTTTAATGTTATTTTTAGCTAAATAATCAGTGATCGTTTTATCATCTTTCTTTAATTGGACTATACCCTTAATTGAATCTTTAGCTTTAGCCATTACCATCTGTGCTTTGTAAGCACTATCAGCAGATTCCCTGTTGGTGAAAATACTCACAATTTTATAATGAGCAACAATATTACCGCCTTTTTTAATGAAAGGAGGTAATTGACCGCCTTGCTTCATTAAGCTATCTGTCACTTGCTTAACTACAATGCTATCGCCCTTGCGGATCTGGCTAAATATTTTGTAATAAGCAGGAGGTAACGCAGCAGAATCCAAACCAACAATCTGGTTAGAAAAATCTTTAGAAGAGAATAATACTGTGTCTTTGTTGGTTCCTTTGTAAGTTTGATCAAACGCTATTTCAAAGAAATTACCCGTTTTGATAACAGAACCTTTCCCGTCAGAAATAATTTTGTACTCCATACCACCTTCAGATTTTTTAAAAGGTTGTGTACAACTTGCCAGCAGCAAAGCAGCTATGGCAACGAAATAAAAAGAATGCTTCATTGTTGATTTTTATTTTTTAAAATTGAAAATTACTTAGTTGATCTTCATTCTCTTTCATGGCAGTTATAAACTTAGCCACCACTTCTTCCAAAGGTTCTTTATTCTGGCCGCCGGCCGCATTAAAATGCCCGCCGCCATTAAAATATTTTCGGGCAAATGTATTTACATCAAACCCATCTTTACTCCTGAAAGAACTTTTGCGTTCCTCTCCCCTGTCAATAATAATTGCGGCCAGTTTTATGCCCTTTATGCTCAGCGGATAGTTTACCAGGCTTTCGGTATCGCCTGTAACAATGTTGAACTTTATAAGATCCTGCTGTGGTATTGCTATTAAAGCGGTATTGTATTCATAAAAAACTTCCATCCGGTTTAGCAGTACATTACCTATAAAGCGGAACCTGTTTTCAAGAAAATTATCGAACAGATTTTCATGAATTTTACTATGGCTAAGACCTTTGTCTTTAAGATGAGCGATCATCCTGTGTACACTTGCCGTGGTTGAGGGAAAACGAAATGAACCGGTATCCGTCATTACACCGGCGTACAGACATTCAGCAACCGCTTCATTTATTAACTGATCATTACCCGAATTAATGATAAAATCGTACACCATTTCGCAGGTGCTGCTTTTACCGGTATCACTTATACCATAGGCAAACTTATCTACCTGTGGCTCCTGGTGATGATCTATTAAAATACGTTTGGCATTGCTTGCTCCCAGCTTTTCTTCCATGCGCTTGGTACGGCCAAGAGTATTGAAATCTAAACAAAAAATCCAGTCTGCGGCGTCTATTGCTGCATCTGCTGCAGCAGTTTGCCTGTCGTAATCCAGCACAAATTTAGAGGCCGGCATCCAGTTTAAAAAACTGGCCCAGTTTGTGGGTGAAACAACTTGCACAATGTGACCTAGCTGTGTCAAAAAATGATACAGACCAAGTGAAGAACCCATTGCATCGCCATCCGGCTTTTGATGAGTAGTAATTACCACCTTTTTATGTGTATGTAATTGCGGGAAAATTTCTTGTATAGATTGCATAAAGCGGCGCAAAAGTAACGGTTAGTTTTCAGTTTGCTGCTAGTTTTTTAAACTGTTATGCCAAAGGAATCAAAAAAACAAAACAAAAGGATTTATATTTGCGGCTCAAAAAACAAAAAAATGAGTAACAGAACCTTCACCATGATTAAACCGGATGCAACAGCAAACGGACATACAGGCGCAATCCTTGCAATGATAAACGCTGCAGGTTTTAGAATAGTTGCACTTAAAATGCTGCATCTTTCAGCTGAAAAAGCAGGCGAATTCTATGCAGTTCATAAAGAAAGACCATTTTATGGCGAATTGGTAGAATTTATGAGTCGTGGCCCCATATCAGCAGCTATTCTTGAAAAAGAGAATGCAGTAGCAGATTTCAGAACACTTATTGGTGCTACCAACCCGGCACAAGCTGCTGAAGGAACGGTAAGGAAACTATACGCTACTTCTATCGGAGAAAATGCAGTACATGGAAGTGACAGTGATGAAAATGCAGCAATTGAAGGTGATTTCTTCTTTAGCAAATTGGAACAGTTTTAAGTAAACTTTTACTTTGAGATAAATAAAACGGATGCTTAATTGTTAAGCATCCGTTTTTATTTGAAAATAATTTTCAGGCTAAAAAAAATAACATTTTATCCCATCAATAACCCTGCAATGGTGGCTGATAAATAAGAAGCCAGCGTACCACAAACAAGTGCTCTCATACCAAGTTTTGCAAGGTCTGCCCTACGCTCAGGTGCCAATGCACCAATACCACCAATTTGCATCCCGACAGAACTAAAGTTGGCAAAACCACAAATGGCAAAGCTTACAATGATCAAAGCTTTTTCTGAAATAACATTTTGATAGCCTTTTACCATTGCACCTGCTGCGTTGGGCACCATGGTTTGGGTAAGATCGCTGAATGCAACAAATTCGTTGATGGTTAATTTTTTGCCCAGCATGGTAGCAACATTCGCCACATCTGCCGAAGGCACACCCATTGACCATGCCATGGGAGAGAATATTTTACCGAAAATCCAGTCGAGGGTTAAGCTAAATTCAAGATGAAGGAGTATGCCCAGCTTCTGTAGTA
>JAYTTM010000694.1:0-1354 GCA_043745055.1 Chitinophagaceae bacterium
AACAGAATGGTATTTTTATTTGACCTTTACGAAAAATATACAGCAGACTTATTTACCATAGACAAAAAGAAGAAACCAAAAAACACAACCAGTAAGACGGTGGAGAAGAACGCCAGCACATAACAAAAGTATTGCTTCAAGCAGGGCATAACGTTGAAGCAATCGGCTACAGTTCTCTGTCAGCAGCGGTTCTGGCAGTACGGAATTCAAAATTTAACTCGTGAACCTTTGTTGATTACAGGTGGTGAAAAAATTATCAAGCACCACCAATACTCGGAGAAGCGTCATTAAAAAAATATAACACTTCGGTAGTTTCTGATTTTAAATTATTTGAAGGTTGTGGACATTCCCTTATTGTGGAGAAAGGTTAGAAAGAAATTGCTGAATATTCACTTAATTGGTTTAAAAAGAATGAACTTTCACAAACAAAAAACCACGAATCGCTAACAGGTTTTTGCAGGCAGGGCAGGATGACTATGGTTCCACCAAATCTTTTGTTTGTTTTCTTTTACTATTTATCTTTTCCCGATAGCTATCGGAACATCAGCGGTTGGGGGCTAGCAATGAATATCCATCTTTTGCAAACACTCAACGTTGCCTCTAATTATTTCGAACTCACTAAATTTTAAATGGAGTACTTTATTACCAGCAATCTTCTTAAAAGTTTCTTTCAATATGTTTAGAAACACACGAAACGTTTTATTTATATTCGTGTATTAACTTTGGCTAAGAGGAGTGGTTTTTATAACCCTTTAGGTAAAGGTAAATTGGCTGGCATACGTTTACAAAACTTAAAACATAAACACACAATGAAAAAAATCGCCTACTTATCTAATCTAACCCCATTAAGAGGTATAGCGGCATTGCTAACAGTTATTTATCACGTGGACTTGATGATTGGTGGCGGTGGCGGTATGCTGCTAAAATTTAAAGACTCACTACTGCTTACCCGAATGTACCTGATGGTAGATTTTTTCTTTATTTTAAGTGGCTTTATTATGTGTCATGTTTACGGTGAGCTATTTACTAATTCAATAAAAGGCAGCGATTTTAAAAAATTTACAATTGCCCGCTTTGCCAGGGTATATCCTTTACATTTTGTAACATTAACCTACACCATTGTACTCTTCTTTGTCTCGGCAAAAGTGGGTATTCCCAAAAACCTTATACTAGAAGTTGAAAATAACAATGTTTCAATTTTTACCAATATCTTTTTAATTCATTCTATGAATTTGCATAACTGGTTTTCGTGGGTGCATGCTTCGTGGTCAATCAGTGTAGAGTGGTGGGCTTACATGTTATTTCCTTTTCTGGTTGCACCTTTCAGTCGGTTAAATACTGTTGGTAAAATTAC
>JAYTTM010000695.1:0-1351 GCA_043745055.1 Chitinophagaceae bacterium
TTCAATTATAAAATTTGCTGTATTTATTTCAAGGCTGGTTTGCCAGTTAACAATGTTACTGTTTTTTACAAAAGATACAGTAACGTTAACAAGGGTTACTGGTAATATAATTGCGGTGCAGCCATTGTTATAATACTTTGTAATATTTCCATTCCAGGATACGGCGTTACCATCTGCAGGAACACCAGTAAGTACAGGCCAGTTGCCCGAAGCTGTATATGACTTTACCGGTGCATTGGTGCTTTTACAGGCTGCAGATCCACTATAGGTAATCTGCAGGTATCTTGCCGTTGTTGCTGCATTAGACATTGTTCCATTACTGCTCCAGTTGGAGTTTGCACCCGCAGGGTTAATGTACACTACATAAACCGGGTTACTGCCATTACATAGGCCGGTAACATCATAATTTTGATCTACCGTGGCAGGAATAAACAGTACCCTGCTGCCAGAAGCTATAGAAGTGGACGGGCTGGTAACCTGTATAATTGAACAGCCACTGGTTGTAACCAAACTGCCAGGGCCTGTTTTAACAGTGGCATCTGCCCCCGACAAGGCATTTAATGACGGCATAGTAGTGGTGCCGTAATTTAATTTATAAGTTGAAACGTTTGCAGTAACGCTGGTAGTAAATACCACAAATTCGTTATCGCCTTCGGTACTGGTGGCGCTGCATGAATTTACCATCGCCATCAAAATATCCGGGCATTGGGCAAATGAAGCGGCAGTAATTAAAAGGATAGTAAAAGAGAGTAAAAGTTTTTTCATTTAATGTTTTTTAAAATCGACAAACATAACAAAATGTAACTACAATATCATTAATAAATTTTTACTTTTTCCAGATCGTATCAGATGCTTTAGGTGAGGGATTAAAATATCGAATAGCTCAAGTAATTACGCACCTGTCTTTGCCAACCAAAAAGTGTAGAAATAACTCGATTAATCAATAGTTTCTATTCATTATTCATTATTGCTTTTTCTTAAGCAGATGCAGTAGACCTACGCCAGAGGGCCTTATTGCACAGCAATTGAACATACTTTTCCGTAACAATATAATTGCCTGATTTTTTGTTTTATTTTTAATAAATGATAAAGTTTATCTTAACGGGCAAAATTACTTTTACTCTTATTTAAACAAAAAGATGGTAGATATAATAATTATCGGAGCAGGATTATCAGGAATTGGTGTTGCCTGTCATTTAAGGAGAGAAAATCCCGACAAGAGCTTTTTAATTTTAGAATCAAGAGCTAAATATGGTGGTACCTGGGATTTATTTAAATATCCCGGTATTCGGTCAGATTCAAATATGCACACATTTGGATATTCATTTAAACCATGGGAAAAAGACAACTC
>JAYTTM010000696.1:0-1350 GCA_043745055.1 Chitinophagaceae bacterium
AGCAGGTAATTATTTAGCAAGAAATGCTTTTACAATTATTGTTGCTTCTGCACATGCTTGCACAAGGTTGTCGTTTAGTATTTGCTTATCAAACTGGTCTTTAAAAGAAATTTCATAAGCTGCTTTGTTAACCCTTGCTGCTAAAGAAGCTGCAGTTTCGGTACCCCTGCTTTCGAGTCTTTCTTTTAAAACGGCTACGGATGGTGGTACAATAAAAATAGTTAAAGCGCTTACAGGATATTGCTGCTTTACATGTATAGCACCTTTTACATCAATATCAAGTACCGGAATTTTTCCGGCATCCCAAATACGTTGTAATTCACTTTTTAGGGTGCCATAATATTTTCCTTCGTACACCATTTCCCATTCAACAAATTCGTTGTGCTGTATGTGTTGCTTAAAATCAACCGAACTAATAAAATAGTAATCTTTGCCGTGCTGCTCATTCCCCCTTGCCTGCCTTGTGGCAGCAGATACAGAAAATGCCAGTTGTGGAAATGTCTGCATCAGGTGATGCGTAATGGAGGTTTTACCTGCACCGGATGGGGCCGTTATAATTAAGATTTTATTACTAATTGGCATCTGCAAAGAAAAGAAAGAAAAAGGAATAATTATTGAACCTTTAAGCTTGAATTTTACAAAAGGCATCCTTAACAAAAAAGCCTGCAAAAAAATGGGGGTGAATATTACTGAACAAATTCAATATTTAAACAACCCTCTTAATATCTGCACCCAAAGCTTGCAAACGCAAATCAATATTTTGATAACCCCTGTCTATTTGTTCAATATTTTGAATGGTACTTTTTCCTTCGGCACTTAAGGCTGCTATCAGCAAAGCTACGCCAGCCCTTATGTCTGGACTGCTCATAGTGATACCCCTTAATTTTTGTTCTCTTTCCAGCCCTATTACAACAGCACGGTGAGGATCGCATAAAATAATTTGTGCACCCATATCAATTAGTTTATCTACAAAAAACAACCGGCTCTCAAACATTTTTTGATGAATCAGCACACTGCCCTTTGCCTGTGTGGCTGTAACTAAAACAATACTTAATAAATCGGGTGTAAAGCCCGGCCATGGATGATCGTAAATGGTGAGTACACCACCATCCATGTAGCGTTGTATCTCATACATATCCTGTGAGGGTATGTGTATATCATCCCCCACAAAATTCATTTTAATACCCAGTTGCTGAAACTTATCGGGTATTACACCGAGATGCTCCAGTCCTACATTTTTTATGGTAATATCACTTTGCGTCATGGCTGCAAGGCCAATAAAGCTACCTATTTCAATCATGTCCGGCAGCAGGCGGTGTTGGGCGCCATTGAGTTTTTCTACGCCTTCAA
>JAYTTM010000697.1:0-1350 GCA_043745055.1 Chitinophagaceae bacterium
CTGATTCGTTGTGACATATTTAAAGAACTTTAAACTTGCGTTTTTTATTTTGGATTGCAAAGGTAGGGGGATGGATTGAAAATGCAAAAGGTTTTTGAATAAGTTTTTTAAAATATTTCCCCCCAGTGATATAGAGTTTATAGGTTCAATTAATGATACTATCCCACAAGCCAATGTCAGCTTGATTTTAAGTAAAAATTATCAGGCAAATTAAGTTGATTAAATAGTTCGCCAAAACTCCTTTTACTACCTTAGCAACTTAAAATCAACCTAAATAATTTTAATAATTATAAATGGAAGCGGAAAAATACAAACAGTTAAGAATTATTTTTATGGGCACCCCTGAGTTTGCTGTAGCTTCCCTCGATGCTTTAATTAAGGCGGGTTGTAATGTTGTTGGCGTTATAACAGCACCAGATAAGCCTGCCGGAAGAGGTATGATACTGCAACAAAGTGCCGTAAAAAAATATGCAATTGAAAACAGCCTGCATGTATTGCAACCGGATAGATTAAAGAACCCTGAATTTTTAGATGAATTAAAATCTTTAAAAGCAGATCTTCAAATTGTTGTTGCTTTCCGGATGTTGCCGGAACTGGTTTGGAATATGCCACCCATGGGTTCGGTGAATTTGCATGGAAGTCTGTTACCCCAATATCGTGGTGCTGCGCCCATCAACTGGGTCGTTATAAATGGAGAAAAGGAAACAGGCTGCACTACTTTTAAGTTGAAACATGAAATTGATACAGGTGATATTCTGCTACAGGCAGGTTTTCCGATAGGTGAAAATGAATCGGCAGGTGTAGTGCATGATAAGATGAAGGAAATTGGTGCCCAGTTGTTGTTAAAGACAATTATGGGTTTAGCGGATAATTCATTGAGGGAAGTACCTCAAGCGTCAGTGGTCAATGGTCAATGGTCAGTAAAAAGACCAGGGAATGCTGAGGCTCATTCACCATTCAACATTCACGATTTACCAAAACATGCTCCAAAAATTTTTAACGAAACGTGTAAAATAGATTTTACAAAAACAGTTGCCCAGGTTCATAATCTCATTCGAGGGCTATCTCCTTTTCCAGGTGCTTTTACTTCTTTGAATGGAAAGATGCTAAAGATTTACAGAAGTGAAAAAGAAGCTGATTGTTCCGATCAGGCCAGGCCGGTTAGACCTGGTGAAACTGTCACAGATGGAAAATATTTTTTAAAATTTTCCTGTGCCGATGGATTTATATTGGTAAAAGAACTACAACTGGAAGGAAAGAAAAAAATGTTGATCCAGGACTTTCTTCGAGGTTACAGGTTTGAATAACCGTCTTATCTTTACGGCATGTTACACATCAGCAACCGTGGCC
>JAYTTM010000698.1:0-4950 GCA_043745055.1 Chitinophagaceae bacterium
ACTCAACCTCCAAACGCTTTCCAAACGGATTGGGAAATGACAATGGCTTACTAGGTAAATATGTAGCCTTTCATCATTACCGTGCAAGAATTTCTGCAAGGTATGAAGGCATGCTGGACTCAACCACAGAAAATGGCCGTGCCTCCGGTGCCTATATACCTCGCTTTAGAAATGTACGAAAACAAGAGACTGATTTTTTAAGAGGCTACGCCGTTACTTTCGATGCCGGCCGTTCAACCTACACAAACAATGATGGATTTGGCGATGAACTTAAAAATAATTTAATGGCCGGCTCAAAGTTAGGCTCATGGCATGTTGGGTCTCAATGCATGGGTGAAACCATACCCAAGGAAACAAATTATGTAACGCTAGATAAGGAGAAAAAAGATGAATGGGGCATACCGCTATTAAAAATCTCCATCGACTATGATGAAAATGATGAAAAGATGATCAAGGATTTTTTTGAACAAATGACGGAGATGTATAGCAAAGCTGGCTTCACGGATATTAAAACAAACGATAGCAAGCAAGCACCAGGATTGGATATACATGAGATGGGTGGCGTACGTATGGGTAGAGATCCAAAAACATCTTTATTAAATGAATGGAATCAACTGCATACCTGTAAAAATGTATTTGTAACCGATGGGGCTTGTATGACGTCGACCTCTACCCAAAACCCATCGCTTACTTACATGGCAATAACTGCAAGAGCAGCAAATCATGCAATAGCATTATTGCAGAAAAAAACATTGTAATCATGATAAGATAGCTGACTATTAAATTTTCGTTTTGCATTATAAATAAAATTAATCATCAAAATAACTTGCTATGAAATTTAAATTATTGTTACTGCTAATAACTGCAACCAGTATAGCTATGTCACAAACAAACAATGTAGGAATTTTTAAAAACCATGCAGATATTGGTAATCCTGCTATTAAGGGAGAGGTGCAGTATGATGCCGGTACACAGGCCTACACAATTAAAGGCGGTGGCTACAATGTCTGGTTTAACCGGGATGAATTTCAGTATGCATATAACAAATTAAAAGGTGATTTTATTTTAACTGCCAATGTAAAATTACTGGATGAAGGTAAAGACCCACATCGTAAAATAGGCTGGATGGTAAGAGCAGGTGTACAGGAAGATGCAGCACATATGAGTGCTGTTTTGCACGGTGATGGATTAACTGTATTGCAATGGCGGAGAATGCGTGGAGCATATATGAGAGATCCGGAGGATGAAATATTTGCTATTAAAAAGAATGCAGAAATAATACAACTGGAACGCATTGGCAAAATGTTCATCATGCGGATAGCTAACGCTGGCGAACCTTTACAGGAAATTGGCAGAACCGATATGATTGATATGCCTGATGAAGTTTTGGGTGGTTTATTCGTTTGCAGTCACAATGCGCAGGTGCAGGAAGCCGGAATGGCATGGAATGTAAGAATAGAAAAAACAGTGCAGGATACCTACAACGGATACAAAGATGGAATTTTAGGAAGCCGTCTGGAAATAATGAATGTATTTGATGGTAAACGTACAATTATTCATCAGGACTCTGGAAGGTTTGAAGCACCCAACTGGATGGCAGATGGAAAAAAATTATTGTTCAACCAGGGCGGTTCTATCTATACCATTCCAATAGAAGGTGGCAAGCCGGAAAAATTAAACACGGGAGCTGCCAACAGCAATAACAATGATCATGTAATTTCTTTCGATGGAAAATGGCTGGCTATTTCATCTCACCGGGAAGGATTGCCAGGCGGTGGATCTACAATTTATTATTTGCCTATAACCGGTGGTGAACCAAAAATGGTTACAGACAGTACCCCATCCTATTTGCATGGATGGAACCCCAATGGAAAAGAACTGGTGTACACAGCACAACGACTAAGCAACAGTATTGCTTATAATATTTATAAAAAACCAATTGCAGGCGAGCCTGAAGTACAATTAACTTTTAATAAAAAAGGTTTGGCAGATGGGCCTGAATTTTCGCCTGATGGGAAATTTATTTATTACAATTCCACACAAACGGGTACCATGCAAATATGGCGGATGAAGCCCGATGGCAGCAGCCAGGAGCAAATAACTTTTGATGAATACAATAATTGGTTTGCACATATTTCTCCTGATGGAAAGTGGATGAGCATTCTTTCTTTTCAACCAACCGTTCCTGCCGGAGATCATCCTTTTTATAAAAGAGTGATGCTTCGATTGATGCCGGTAAGTGGCGGTGCACCAAAAGTAATTGCCTATTTATTTGGTGGGCAGGGCACTATCAACACACCCTCCTGGAGCCCGGATAGTAAAAGGATTGCATTTGTTAGTAATAGTGCAGATTAGATTATTAATGCAGGATGTTTTTTGTATTTTCAAAAATTGTAAATATGCGTTGAAATGCCAAAGCTGTTTTGCAATTAATATGTGAAGGATGATGAGTGAATTTAAAACTTCAATTATATTTTTCCAATCAACATTAGTATTTGCTGAAAAATATTTTTACCTTGAACCTACTTAAAACAATATAAATATGGACACAAAAAATTTAATGGGCGAAGATTTCACGCCTGCCGTCACGCCAACTTCAGATGAAAGAACATTGGCCATTCTTGCACATATCCTCACCATTGTTTCTTCTTTTATTGCACCATTGGTAATTTATTTACTTAAAAAAGATGAATCCCCATTTGTATCCGAACATGCAAAAGAATCATTGAATTTTCAGATCACCATGTTCATCTTATTTATCATTTCATTTATTCTGATGCTGGTGTTGATTGGCTTTTTATTAATCTGGTTATTATCAATTGCCAACCTGGTACTAGTAATTATTGCAACTATTAAAGCAAGTGAAAATAAAATGTACCGCTACCCAATAAATTTCCGGTTGATAAAATAGGTTTAAAGTATTACAACCATTTCACAATAAACATCTGAGATCTGTGATCTGTGATGTATGATTTGTGATGTATGATTTATTGATGTATGAATAGCTATGAAAGTGTTAGATACGTCAAATAACTCCCCTTTAGGGGATGGGGGTAAGCACCCCAAATAACTGCCCGCTAGCCAGCGTGAAAGGGAGTGCACCCCTCAAATAACTCCCCACCAACGCTACCTTTTTTTCTTATTAAGCAGCAAACTTCCTTTCATCCTTTACAAGTACATTTGCCATTTCAATATCAGCTATGCAAATAATACTTGTAAATGATAAAGCTACCGCCAAACAATTTTTGCAGGTGGCAGTAGAGTTATATAAAAACGATGCTAATTGGATTCGTCCACTGGATAAGGATATGGATGAAGTTTTTGATCCCGGCAAAAACAAAGCCTTTCGTTTTGGTGAAGCAGTAAGATGGATTTTGAAAGATAACAACGGGCAACTAATAGGCCGCATTGCAGCTTTCGTAAATAAAAAATATAAAAACAAAGCTGATTATATACCTGTTGGAGGTATCGGATTTTTTGAATGTAACAATAACCAGCAAGCTGCAGATCTTTTATTTAATACAGCAAAAAACTGGCTGCAGCAAAAAAATATAGAAGCCATGGATGGGCCCATTAATTTTGGAGAAAGGGATAAATGGTGGGGACTATTAACTGAAGGTTTTAGCGAACCACTCTATTGCATGAACTACAATCCGCCGTACTATGTTACTCTCTTTGAGAATTATGGCTTTCAACTTTTTTTTAACCAGATTTGTTTTGGGATAGACCCACAAAAAGCACTCTCACCCAAAATTTTTGAACGGCATGCTGCAATTGAAGCAGATCCGGACTTCAGTTTTTCAACCATCAAAAAAAATCAACTGGAAAAATTTGCAGCAGACTTTACTACTGTGTACAATAAAGCATGGGCAGGTCATGGTGGACTTAAACAAATGAGTGTGGAGCAAACCATCCTCCTGTTTAAAAAAATGAAGCCGGTAATTGATGAACGCATCGTTTATTTTGCCTACCACAAAAACGAACCCATAGGAATATTTCTGAACCTGCCAGATCTTAACCAGTACTTTAAACATATGAATGGTCAATTCGGTCTGTTGCAGAAACTATACTTCCTTTTCCTGAAAAAGTTTAAACCAACTAAAAAATTTACAGGCATTGTATTTGGCATAGTACCCGAATGGCAGGGCAAAGGATTGGATGCTTACCTGATAGGTGAATCCCAGAAAATTGTACAGGTACCCTCTCAACCTTATACTGAATATGAAATGCAATGGATTGGCGACTTCAACCCCAAAATGATTAATGTAGCTGAAAACTTTGGCGATACTTACAGAAGTCGTAACCTGGCTACCTACCGTTTTTTATTTGACAGGACGAAAGAGTTTATGCGGCATCCGGTTGTTGGGTAATTTGTTGACAGGGTTGTTGGGGTTGATAAAATTGATAAGGTTAATAAAGTTGATAAGGTTAATAAAGTTGATAAGGTTGGTAGGATTAATAGGGTTGATAAAGTTAATACGGTTGACACTGACTAACATCTGAAAAGTTTATTAAATATCGTGTGTTCCAAATACGATAGCCAAAAGATGTCTCTCTTTATTTTTGAAGCAAAGACTATATAAATTTCCGTTAAACCGTTTGGTCGATGTATTATAAAAGAAATAAAAACGTCTCAACGCCTTAACGGCAAAACCAAGTTACCACTCGATAATGCGCCAATTTAAAACGTGGAGAAATCCACCTATAAAAAATCCTAAATAACTGTAAATTGCAGCCTCATGGAAAACTTTGTAGTATCAGCAAGAAAATACAGGCCCCAAAATTTTTCAACGGTGGTGGGGCAATCGCATATTACCACTACATTAAAAAATGCCATTAAAAACAACCAGCTGGCGCATGCCTTTCTGTTTTGTGGGCCAAGAGGTGTTGGCAAAACTACCTGCGCCAGGATATTGGCCAAAACCATCAACTGCCAAAATCAAACCAAAG
>JAYTTM010000699.1:0-1348 GCA_043745055.1 Chitinophagaceae bacterium
TACGTGTGGGCTTTAAAAGGCAAAGATAGAAAAGGCAGAGTTATAGAAACAAAGGGAACTGTTGTGTTGGTAAGATAAAATAAAATAAAGAATAAATGACTATCCGCAATTCGGTGCAAAGAGGCGTAGCCTCGGTTAATATTGTAACAACGGGTTTCAACCTGTTGACGAAGTAAGGGATAGTATATTGAAAACCATAGGTTCGGCGCATATAAAGAGAACCGCAACAAATAACTAACCCTTGTGGTCTTACTAATACATACGACTATATGTACCGAGCCTACGGCTCTCGACCAGCAGGTTTTTTAAACACAACGGGTTAAAACCCGTTGTTACAAAATAGAAACGAGCCTATGGCTCTACAATTTCCTTTTGATGAAGTTGCACCTAATTGCTGATAGTTATTACATTCCTTCACATTTCTTCATTTCTTTTCTATTAGATTTATTTTCATATAAGTCTGTGAACTACTCTGCTGCAATATAGAATGACATTTTTACCAGGAGTTTTTTAGTTTAGTAATGTTCAATAAACGTACAACTGCAGAGCACCTACGCCTGATTGAAGCGGATACCCCGGTGAGGATTTGTGCAATGGCTTTTGTGCCGGAGTAGTAGCGAAAAGCAGGACCGCAGCTGAATATTGTACAGTGGCTTGCGTGCTATTTATTAAAAAAATTGTCAGGAGTTTATCAGTGTAAAAATTACTATAATAAAATTGTTACTGCCTTACAATTTCAATAATAATTTTTTCACCAACCGGTAGTTGATGAAGATAGAAAGGAGCAATAAAAGAGCGGCAATAATTATTACCATCCAATGCAGGTAAGGCGATAAATCGCTGCGGCCTTTAATGGCATATTGTTGAAAACTCCATTGAAAAATTGCTGCCAAAATTAGGGCTGCTGAAACGATGCCTGTATAAACCGGCACCCATCTTTTTGCCACGGTTTTACTGAGCCAGCCAGGCGAATAACCCAGTGTGAGTAATAGTTTCAGGTTGTCTTTACTGCGGGAAATCATTAGTTGCAGGTAAAAAGAAAACAGCAACATGGCCAGTAAAATAATTAAAACACCAAAGCCGGAGAGGCCACTTACAATGGCTTGCAGCAACTGTTTTACCCTACCGAATTTTGTTTTGTCTTTATTGATATTGTAGTTTTTTTGTTGCAGAAAATTCAGCAGTTCGGTATTGTTGGCATCTAGTGTTTTTATGAATATTCTGGATGGGTTGATGTTGGAACTGCTGCCTAAATTTTTATTGGCCCACTCTAAAAAATTAACCGGCACCAATACCGAATTGATGCGGTTGCTTAAGCCAACCACATTGGCTTTAAAAATTTTAGCTG
>JAYTTM010000700.1:0-1345 GCA_043745055.1 Chitinophagaceae bacterium
GTTGATACCCCGGCAATTGTTGTAATGTCTTTAAAATGATTGTTGCCTTCATTCAAATACAGTTTACTGCTTTGCTGATTGGCAGAGAAATAAATATCCGGCAGCCCATCATTGTTGATGTCAATGATGCCAACACCAGCACCCATGTAAGCGTACTCATTAGTGATTAGATTGACGGAATCGTTCTCTTGAATGATATTATTAAAATCAAGACCAGATGCTGCTGCATCTAATTTTGTAAAAACAGTTTTGCTATTTTTCACTTTATTATTACCACATGAAAGCAGCAACAAAATAAAAAAATAAAAAAAACAACGCAGCAAAGATGGCATAGCATAATTTTTACCGATTAATTTAAACCGAATAGTTTACAAATTTCATTGGCTACCAACTGGTGCCCCAAGGCATTGGGATGATTAGATTGTGCCATGTAGTCATTAAGATTTTTCCCACCTGTTACCAATTTTTTAAAAATATGATAGCTGTCAATGACAGGGATATGATATTGTTTACCCATTGCAAGAATTTGACTGGTATATTTTTCTAATGGCGCCTCACTACTTTTGATGTCTTCCTGCATGTCTGGAGTTGGTGTTAATAACACTATTTTTATTTTTTTTGATAGCGCTTTTTCAATCATATATTGCCATGCAGCCTTCGATCTTTCCAAACCAATATTGCGGTCGTTAAGCGCATAGTCAATAAACAATACATCTGGTAGATGATTCAATACGGTACTATCAAATCGTTTAGCTCCCTGCTCAGCATTTTCTCCGCCGATTGCTGTTCGTATACAATTAATCTCCGCTGTAGAAAAACTATCTGTAATTCTTTTCACTGACAGTAAAGGATACGATTGAAATGTATTGATTGCAGGTGTTTGAAAATAACCTGCTGGTACACTATGCCCATGAAAAACAAAATTCACCATCCTGTTTGCCGGCCATTTTTTATGTAATTCCATGATAACTGACTTCAAATAAAATGTGTCTTCCAATGGGCTTGTAAATTTTTTATACTTGACCATTAAACAGCTATTATTTAATTTGAGCCGGCTACTTCTACTAATAGTTTTAATATTTGTAAAACTGCAAAAGGGAATCAATAAAATAATCAGTAATAATTTCATTTATACTTTTTTTTATTGCTGTAAGCTATTTTTTATTTAACAGATAATAATTAACTTTTTTACTGAAAGGATGGAATATAATACGGGTCTTTTTTCTCCCAAAAAAATACGTAATAAGATTATCCACCAATAGTATGTAACTCCATTTAAACTGGTATTAATATTATCAAATTTGATTTCACATGTTGCTTTTACCGTGTTTATCTGAATGTATTT
>JAYTTM010000701.1:0-4929 GCA_043745055.1 Chitinophagaceae bacterium
GGATCAACTATTTTGCAGGTAACCGTTTGTGTATTCAGGTAATATTGAAAGACTGTGGCAAAACCATCTCCGCCATCTGCCATTGGAAATTGCATCACTTCAGCACTGGCATCAACCTGCAGGATACCTGCAGCAATACTGCTGCAGGCAATTTCGCTACTAAGGCTGCCTTTAAATTTATCTGCTGCAACAAGTATTTTCATTGCTACCTGTAAATAGACTATTTAATCAATGATTCACTACATTTTGTGGCTTCCCGATTTCAAAAGCCTGTATATTTTCAATAGTTGTTTGTAGTATTCTGCGCCTTGCTTCTACCGACATCCATGCATTGTGCGGCGTAATTATACAGTTGGGTAACCCAATCAATGGATTTAATTTTGCCGGCGGTTCTGTACTTAATACATCCAGGGCAGCGCCGGCAATTCTATTCTGTTGCAAGGCTTGTGCTAAATCTTTTTCATTTATTAAAGTACCTCTTGCCGTATTGATTAAAAAAGAAGATGGCTTCATCAGTTCCAGTATTTCTTTATTTACAAATGCTTCATTTTCGCTGGTTTGTGGGCAATGCAACGAAACAACATCACTTTGCATAAACAACTCATACAGATTTACCTGCCTGGCCGCTGCTGCTTTTTCTTTACCACCAAAATAAATAACCTGCATACCAAAAGCTTTTGCAATTGTGGCAACTTGTTTGCCAATTTTCCCCATACCAATTATTCCCAATACTTTATCTTTTAATTCAATGATGGGCTTAAGACTGTAACACCAATCTTTTGCTACAGCCCATTCTCCTTTAGCAACACTTGCTGCATTTATGCTTACATGGTTGGTTAAATGCAGTAATAAGCTAAAGGTTTGTTGCGCCACAGACGAAGTGCCATATCCTGGCACATTACACACCACAACTCCTTTCTTTTTTGCTACAGCAATATCTACATTATTGTAGCCGGTTGCAGTAACAGCAATCATTTTTAAATGGTTAGCAGCATTGATAACGGCTGCATTAATAATAGTTTTATTGGTAACAATTATTTCGGCATTAAAACATTTTTCAATTATTTCAACAGCACTGGTTCTATCAAAATTGTGCACATTACCAAATGCATCAAAGCCTTGCCAGCTAAGGTCGCCGGAGTTTAACGTAAAGCCATCCGTAATTACTACATTAAATTGCTGTTGCATTAATTTTCAATTTGATAATTTATATTTTCTGTTATCCCTTTCCAATTATCTGTACGAAATGGAACTGCAGGCAACCCTTCTTTGTTATACAGATTATTTTCATCTGTAACATCCGCCCATCCAAAACGAACAGCTACCGGTGCAGATAATCCATCTCCTGTTACTTGAACCCTGCCATTTTTAATAATTGCTTTTGCAGGATAAAACTTTTTATCTGCACCTGCAATTTCAAAACCACCTAAAATGGCATTGTTATTTTTTGCTACCAAACCACCGCCTGCATGTGTAAATGTCAGTATAATTTTGTTGCCAGATTTTTTCATAGACTGATAAACAGGACCACTATATTCTTTCTTTATATGATAGTCTTTATTTAAAGCAATTACAGCTAACCTTTTTCCTATATCCTGTTTATTTTTTGGATGAATATCTTTGGCGTCTCCAATATCAGTTGTTACTGCCATCCCTGTATTGGGTAAAGATAGCGTCATTGCCTGTGCCTCTCTTAACTCTGCCCATCCGCTTCCATTTTGGCTGTTTCCATTATTGGCATTAAAGCTGGCAAGCTGCACAAAATAAAATGGAAAATTTCCCAATCCCCAGTTTTTACGCCAGTCTGTAATCATTAATGGAAATGCTTTTCTATATTGGTATGACCTGCCGGTGTTGGCTTCGCCCTGATACCAGATAACCCCTTTAATTGCAAATGATATCAATGGATGAATCATGCTGTTTGATAATAAAATGGGATAACTGTTTGGCCCTATTGCCACCGCTACAGCTGAAGAAATAACAGCCACCTGGTATTTCCAATCGCCCGCTAAAGAAATAGCCGTTTCAGCAATCGTTAATTTCACATCGGCTGCATCGCCCCAAATGCCACCTCCCCCGCCGGTATCTAAAACCTTCACAACTATTACATTTTTACCTTCTTTTAAAATGCCGGCAGGTACTATATATTTTCTTTTTAAATTGTAGCCATTGGTGTTGCCCATTTTTATTCCATTTACATAAGTATCATCTGCATCATCTATCATTCCCAGCTCCAGTATAGCTTCTTTTCCTAAATCTGTTGCGGAAACTGTAATTGATTTTCTGTACCATACAATACCATCAAAATCTCTTAGTGCCTGTTGCTCCCACAGCATGGGAGCCTGCATTACAGGCCAATGACTGTCATCAAATGAAACATCTTTCCATCCTGCAATCATTGCATCTGTCTGTTCTCCTTCACCCTGAATTTTAGCAACCCTTTCTTTTAATAATTTCATTTTACTTTTCGCCAGATTTTCTAAATCAATCGTTGGCATAGCTGCTATCATCGATTTAAATTCAACGCTATTTTCAAAAGCTTCCCTGCTTATCCAACTCTCTACCTGTGTGCCTCCCCAGGAACTGTTGAGCAGGCCAATAGGTACACCCGTTTCTTTAAAAATTTCTCTTGCAAAAAAATAACCAGCTGCTGTAAAACTGCCTGCATTATCAGGGTTGCAAATTTTCCATTCACCTCCACCGATATCTTCCTGTGGCAAGGCTGCTAACATTCTTGGAACTTCAAAATGCCGAATCATAGGATAATTTGCGGCTGCAATCTCCTTCTCGTAATTATTTATTTTTCCCCAGCCTGCAATCGTCATTTCCATATTTGACTGACCCGAACAAACCCATACATCACCGATCAGTATATTTTTAAGGTTAATAATATTTGTACCCTGCACTTTTAATTTATAAGGCCCGCCCGCAGCTATTGGATTGAGATAAATTTTCCACTTACCGTCTGCGCCAGTTATAGTAGTTTTTGTTTGGCCTTTTAATTGAATAGTAATTTTTTCCTTTGCAGCTGCCCAACCCCATATAGGTATAGGTTTACCTCTTTGCAATACCATGTTATCACTAAAAAGCCGGGGCAATTTTACCCGGGCAAAAATGGATTGACTCATCAAAAGAAGCATTCCAATACAAACAGCTTTTTTCATACCTTGCTTTAATTTTATTGAACTTTAATGTTTAGAATTATGTTGAAACCGGCAAATAAAAATTGAAATACATTTTTTTCACCCCTACATAAAAATAAAGTAATTTGAGGCATTCAAAAAAATGATTGTAACAAAACAAACTCAGATATGAAAAAAACAAAAAAACTTCCAACTACCCCCAACGATTCCAGAAGAACTTTTCTTAAAAACGGGCTTATTGCTTCTGCAGGATTTTTTATTGTACCCCGCCACGTATTAGGTGGCCCGGGATTTATTGCACCTAGCGACCGGTTAATTGTTGCTGGCATTGGTGCCGGCGGAAAAGGCGAAAGTGACCTGGCCAATTTTTTCAAAAGCGGTAAAGCCGACATTGGCTTTTTATGCGATGTTGATGACAGGCAAGCTGTAAAAAGCAGAAATAGTTTTCCAAAAGCAAAGTACTACAAAGACTTTAGGGAGATGCTGGACAAAGAGCATAAAAACTTTGATGCAGTAAGTGTTTCCACTCCGGATCACAGTCATGCGGTACAAGCCATGGCTGCCATGCAACTAGGTAAACATGTGTATGTACAAAAGCCATTAACACATGATATTTATGAGGCCCGTATGCTCACAAAAGCTGCACATCAATACAAGGTAGTAACACAGATGGGTAACCAGGGATCTTCCGGTGATGGCGTAAGGCAATTGCAGGATTGGTATAATGCAGGTACTATCGGAAATGTGCATACAATTTATTGTTATACCGACAGGCCAATCTGGCCGCAGGGTGTACCGGTTCCTAAAAATTCTTCACCAATTCCTGGTGGACTTGATTTTGATTTGTGGCTGGGTACTGCACCTATGAGAGATTATTTTGAAGGCATACTGCCGTTCAATTGGCGTGGTTGGTGGGATTACGGAACCGGAGCATTGGGCGATATGGCCTGTCATATTATGTCGCCTGCTTTTGCAGTATTGGGATTGGGCTATCCAACCAGTGCGGAATGCAGTGTGTCAACAAAATATGTAGAAAACTGGAACAAGGCATACTATCCCGAAAGCGGTCCGATTTCTTCTCACATCACCTTAAATTTTAAAGGAAAAAATGGTAAGCCGGATGTGGAATTGCACTGGATGGATGGTGGCATTCAACCATCAAGACCAACAGAACTGGGCGCAAATGAAGTAATGGGAGATGGTGGAAACGGCATACTTTTCCTGGGAACAAAAGGTAAAATGATAGCAGGAACTTATGGCATGAATCCCCAATTATTGCCTACATCAAAAACAAGCACCATAAAAGTGCCGCAGTCAGTAGCCCGTGTTAAAAATGGAATTGATGGTCATTATACCGCATGGGTAGAGGCTGCAATAGCAGGATATGGAAGCAAAGAAGCAAAAGCACTTAGCTCTCATTTTGATATTGCTGGTCCGCTTACAGAAAGTATATTGATGGGTAACCTTGCCATACGCAGCTATGATATTCAAAAACCAAATAAAGGCAATAAGAATGACATGGATTATCCAGGCCGGGGCATTAAATTATTGTGGGATGGCCCTAATATGAAAGTAACCAATTTTGATGAAGCCAATCAGTTTGTAAAAAGAACTTACAGAGATGGATGGAGTTTGGGGGTATAAGAAACGCATTGATTTTAATTTCAGCATCAAATTAATTTTTCCGTAAATTCATATATGCCATTAAACAGAATACCGGTTGAAAATCAACCGGTATTCTGTTTTTAATATCATGCAATAAATATTGAGATAGATAGTAGTTTAA
>JAYTTM010000702.1:0-4919 GCA_043745055.1 Chitinophagaceae bacterium
ATGTAATCATTCATACCAGCATTTATACATTCTTCCTGGTCACCTTGCATTGTATTTGCAGTTAAGGCTATAATTACCGGCTGTTGTTCCAGGTTCTCCCTGATAAATCTTGTTGCCTGAAGACCATCCATTTCAGGCATCTGCATATCCATTAAAATAATATCAAATTGTTTTTCACGGGCATTCTCAACTGCTTCTGTACCGTTCTCTGCAAGCCCTGGTTTGTATCCTAATTTATTAAGAATATGTAAAATCACTTTTTGATTTATCCGGTTATCTTCGGCAACTAAAATTTCTAAAGGATGTTTTTCGGCAAAATTTGCAGGAAGCTTTTGCTCAATATTTTTCTCGTTAGTTACATTGGCGCCATTGGGCTGAAGTGCATTTAAAATGTGCTTGTTTAATATATGCTGCCTCACTGGTTTGTTCATTATTGATGCAAAAACCTGCGATATGTTTTTACTATAATCTTCGCCAACAGAACTAAGCAGAATAACAGGAAGTGAAGGGTATAATTTTTTTACATTTTGTGCCAGTTCAATGCCGTCCATATTTGGCATTTGCATATCTGTTAATACCAGGTCAATTTGGTTATCCTTTGATAAAATTTCTAAACCTGCTGCTGCTGAATCTGAAAGAACAGGTATCAACTTCCAAAGCTCGAGCTGGCTTTTAAGAATGGCAAGGTTGGTCATGTTATCATCTATAACCAATATTTTTTTGTTTTGTATGTCTGACATATTATAGTGGGTATATGCCTTAAGTACCTTGTTTCCTGCTACTGTTTTTATGGTAAATGAGAATGTAGATCCCTGCCCTTCCATGCTTTCAACCTTAACCTCTCCTTCCATTAACTTGACTAGTTTTTCCGAAATGGCAAGTCCGAGACCTGTGCCACCATATTTTCTTGTAGTTGAAGAATCAACTTGTGAGAATGCTTTAAATAAGCGTGTTAATTTATCTTTCGGAATACCAATACCTGTATCACGAACATCAAATTGTAATGTTAGATTTTGTTGTTCATCTGATTCGATTAAATTAACACCTACAAATACTTCTCCTTTAAGCGTAAACTTCATTGCATTACTTACGAGGTTTGTAAGAATTTGCCTTAATCTTAAATCATCTCCCACAATTTGCAAAGGGACTTTAGTGTCAATGTGATAAACAAGATCAAGCCCTATACCTGCTGCCTTTGTGCCAAAAATGTCAAGTACATCTTCAATGCATGAACGCAAATTGAAATCTTCTTTTTCCAATTCCATATTACCCGATTCAATTTTAGAAAAATCTAAAATATCATTGATCACATTTAGCAAACTTTCACCACAGGTAGTAATCGTATTAGTGTAATCCCGTTGCTGATCATTTAAATCTGTTTCAGCTAACAGCGACGACATTCCGATTACGCCATTCATTGGTGTTCTTATTTCATGGCTCATTGTAGCAAGAAAAACACTCTTTGCCTGGTTTGCCAACTCAGCATCCTGGCTTGCTTTCTCTGCTGCAACTCTTGCTTTTTGTTCTTCTTGTGTTGAATGCAATAATTGTATTGTTCGTTCTTCAACTTGTTTTTCCAATACTCTTTTTTGATCTTTAATAATATTCATACGCATTCTGTAAAATGCAACGCACCCCCCTGCAACAGTTATTGCTATCAATAATTTAAACCACCAGGTTAACCAAAATGGAGGGGTGATTATTAACTGAATATTTAAAATGTGTGATGACCATTGGCCTGTATTATTGAGGCCTCTTACTTTTAAATTATAAGTTCCTGGATCTAGATTAGTATAGCTTGCAGAACGTTTATCGCTCGATTCGTTCCAGCTGCTGTCCAAACCTTCAAGCATATATGTATATCGTTTCTTGTCATTATTTGTATAGTTTAAAGAAGCAAATTCAAACTCAATTACAGCACTGTTATAAGGAAGTGAAATTGACCTTGTTTCAGTAATGTCTTTTTTAAGAGGAGAAACAACACTGTCTAAAGCAACCTGTACTTCTTTATTTGAAATTCGTAATCCGGTTAATACCAAAGGAGGATCAAATGTTGCAAGTGCAATACTATCGGGATAAAACATATTAAACCCATTGTTGCCGCCAAAGTAAAATGCACCTGAACTGCTTTTACAAAAAGCCTGATCTTTAAATTCATTACCCTGTAACCCATCAACTATACCGTAATTTTTAAACGTATTCGTTTTAGTATTAAAACAGGAAATGCCTCTGCTGGTACTGATCCATAAATTGCTGTTATTATCTTTAAGTATTCCAAAAATATTATTACTTGGTAATCCATCTTCAACAGTGTAGTTCTTAATAACATTGGTTTTGGAATTTAATGCAGAAAGTCCTGATGCTGTAGCAATCCATAAAATTCCTTTTTCATCCTGAAACATATGATCTACACTGCTGCTGGCAAGAGTATTTTTGTTATTGTCATCATGTACATAATGTTTAAATGTTGATGTTTTTTTATCGAATTCATTTAACCCGCCTCCATCTGTACCTATCCACAAATGACCATTGCTATCATCATAAATAGAATAGACTCTGTCGCTGGAAATGCCATTAATATTTTTTTCATCATACCTGTATTTTGTAAAGGAGTTTTTGTCTGGATTGTACTCGTTCAATCCTCCTCCGTACGTGCCAACCCACATTTTTTTATCTTTATCCTGATAAATATTCCATGCATTATTGCTGCTTAAACTGTTAGGGTTTGAGGGGTCGTTTTTAAGATGCTTGTAAGTGTTTTTGTCTTTATTAAATATTGATATACCATCGCCCCATGTGCCTATCCACAAATTATGGTCATTATCTTCGCTTATGTTTAAAACATAATTTCCACAAATTGAATTTTTGTTAGCAGGGTTATGAATGTAGTGAGTAAAGTTGCCGCTCAATGGATCAAACAGATTAAGTCCGCCACCATCTGTTCCTATCCATATATTCTTTTTTGAATCTTCATATATGCACAGAATATTATTATCGCTAAGGCTGTTACTTATTGAACTATGTTTAAAATGGGCAAACTGGTTATCTCGGTTTATAAAGCTTATTCCTCCCGAAAATGTGCCCAGCCACATATTACCTTTATTGTCTTTACAAATTGAATAAATAGAATTGTTGCTGATGCTGGTATTATCTATTTCATCATAAACATAATTGTTAAATATTCCTGTTGCCGGATTTAAAATAGATAAACCGCCATTCTCAGTTCCTATCCAGATGTTATTATCTGAATCTTCGTTAATTATATGCGCCTGATTTTTGGAGAGACTGTTTGCGTTATGAATATCATTTTTATAATGCCTGAAATTATTGTTTGCTTTGTTAAATAAATCAACACCACCACCATTGGTACCTATCCAAATTTGATGCCTGCTATCTTCAAAAATGGTATACACATCATCGAAAGAAAGTGATGAAGCAATTTTGTCATCATGCTCAAAACGGGTAAACGTTTTATTGTTTGAATTAAATAAATTAAGGCCCCCATGCATAGTACCAACCCATAATTTTTTTTCTTTGTCTAAATAAATTGTCCTAACAAAATCATCACTTAATGCTTGAGGATTATCCTTGTTGGATCTGTAATGCGTAAAAGTTCCTGTTCTTTTGTCGTACATATCTAACCCTGCTGCACCGGTGCCAATCCATAAGTTACCGTTGGCGTCTTGTTTAACAGCAGTAATAAAATTGCTTGAAATTGTATTTTTATTTTTTTCATTGTGTTTAAAGGAAATGAATATTCCTTTCTCCCGATCATAACGGTTTAACCCACCACCCCATGTTGCTATCCATAAATCTCCGTTTGAACTCTCAATAATATCGGGTACATAGTTGTTGCTTATACTGTATTTATTTTTAGGGTTATTTCTGTATACAGTAAACTTATAGCCATCATATTTATTTAATCCATCTCGTGTGCCAAACCACATAAATCCCCTGCTATCCTGCAAAATGGAAATCACATTGCTTTGTGAAAGGCCTGCATCTGTTTGAAGATGCTGAAACTTTAAATGCTTAGTTTGACTTATGCCCAAAAAGGGAATTAGCAGTAAAAAAAACAGGTAATAACACGTTTTCATTAATATTAATTTAATCAGGTAATTTGGTCAAAATAGTATGTCACCTGATATTTGTGCAAGACTTATATAATACTAATTCATTGAAAAAAATGTGTAGGAATAAAATGAACAGCGTTTAACTTATTATGCATGCCCCAATACAAATCCCTATGCTATAAAGGTTTAGTACATTCAATAAAACGCTTTTTTAAAAAAAATATTGCAGGAGGTTTAAAGAAGCCTATACAAATAAAATCTATGGAAAATTATCTGCAAATTATAAAGATATAATGCGGAATCAGTACAGTCGATTTCCGTATTGGTACATTACGTTATTATTAATTGCTTCCGAAATAAGTAAATCTTACAAAACAACATAAGATGAGAATAGCTACCTCTGATAAATAATTACAGAAACCAAATTCATTAATTACAATGGCACTAAAATGTTTGGTTCATGCACATGACCAATTACACTTGCATAAGTAATGCACTATACCTTTAGCGTGAAAAAAGTGGAAAATGGCACTGGGGCAGCCTTACGGGTACCTTTGTGTAAGCCTGTTGAATGTTCAAGATAAAATCTTTTTTACATTTAAAGCAACTGCAAAATAATTTTACAGCATGTTTCTTAAGCTGTATTGTGAGTATATCCATTCGCATTAAAGGGGGGCTCTGCTTCGGATTGGGCTGTGGCTTTCAAAGTGTTTCTTTTAACATGTATTCCTCATCCACATCATGTTATATTCTTTTTTGCTTACTCAAATAGTTCCAGCTTGTTTTTTGGCCTCCTGCTTTCCCACCATTTAAAACCTTTGAGGTTTTTTTGATCATCGGGTATCT
>JAYTTM010000703.1:0-1340 GCA_043745055.1 Chitinophagaceae bacterium
GCTTCAATTGCAAATTTCTTAGGAATTAAGAAATTACGACCATAACCATTTTTAACTGTTACCAACTCATTGGCTCCGCCGAGATTGTTAACATCTTGAATTAATATTACTTGCATTGTTTATTTTTTAATTATCCAACCCCGGCAATAGGCAGGGACTGTTCCTTTTCTTTTGGAAAAGGTTAGGATGAACCTTTTTATTTTAGTAAATCGGTAACATAAGGCAAAATAGCCATTTGACGGGCTTTCTTAACTGCTGCACCTACTTTACGTTGAAACTTTAAAGAGTTTCCGGAAAGACGACGGGGTAACAATTTACCTTGTTCGTTAAGGAATTTTTTCAAGAAATCAGCATCTTTATAATCAATATAATGAATACCCATTTTCTTAAAGCGGCAATATTTTTTTGGCCGTTTTTCAGCTTTAATCGCTGTAAGATATTTAATCTCGTTAGCTTTTGCCATAATTATGCCCCCGCTTTTTGGGTTGAAGAATGTACGCCACCTCTCTTTTTTGTGTTATACTCAACGGCGTATTTGTCGAGTACGGTATACATGTGACGCATGACTGATTCGTCACGCAAAAGTTGAATTTTCAACTTTTCATTGAAGCTGGATGGCGCTGTATACTCCATTACCCAATATAGACCAGTGGTCTTTTTGGCAATGGGATAGGCCAGTGATTTTAATCCCCAAGGTTTGCTGTGCAATAATTCGCCACCGTTTTCTGTAACTAACGCAGCAAATTTATTCTGAGCGGCTTTATATTCCTCTTCAGAAAGCACAGGGGTAAAAATCACCATCAATTCGTAATTGTTCATTTCCCTGATGTTTTTGTTTATAAAATGTTGTTGATTTACCAAACTCATTTTGAATTTGGGCTGCAAAAGTAGGGGATTTAGTGCAGAAACGTTTATTTTACTGTTGAGTATTGTTTTAAATTCAAACTAATCATTAGGACTCATCCCTTACCTTTGCACCTCAAAAAAAAGTTAGCGAGCGTAATTTTTGAAATTTTATGTTGTACCTATATTGAAATTTATTTTCTATTACATTTCAACATTTCTCGAAATAATTTTTAAAAGAATTAAAATGGCATTACAAGCAGGCATTGTAGGATTACCAAATGTTGGAAAATCAACTTTATTTAATGCAGTTAGCAATAGTGCAAAAGCACAAGCCAGCAACTATCGTTTTTGTACCATTGAACCTAATATTGGGTTAGTAAATGTACCCGATGCCAGGTTAGATAAATTGGCAGAGTTGGTTCAGCCAAACAGAATTGTTCCTACACAAATAGAAATTGTTGATATCGCAGGGCTTGTAAAAGGCGCCAGTAAGG
>JAYTTM010000704.1:0-1340 GCA_043745055.1 Chitinophagaceae bacterium
GCAGAAACAGGTGTTGGACCTTCCATTGCATCCGGCAGCCAAATGTGCAACGGGAACATTGCACTTTTACCGGCACCCCCAATAAATACTAAAATCATCCCCCATGTTAGTGCAGAAATACCTAAAAAAGAGGAACTAAGTGCTGCTGTTAATTCGCTGGATTCGGGTGAAGTCAGCCGTTGAATCAGCGTATTAAAATCCAACGTGCCGGAATAAAACGACAGGATCAAAATACCGATTAAAAATCCAAGATCAGCGAAACGGGTAACGATAAATGCTTTTTTACAAGCCGCTACTGCACTGGGTTTATAGTAGTAATAGCCAATTAGCAAGAAGGAAGAAACACCCACCAGCTCCCAGAAAATATAGATTTGAAAAATATTGGAAGCCATCACCAAACCCAGCATAGAGAATGTAAATAATCCAAGAAATGCGTAGTAAGTTGCAAAGCGGTCATCCCCTTTCATGTAGCCAAGACTGTAAATATGCACCATCAAAGAAATAAAAGTTACCACTACCAGCATCATAGCACTAATAGGGTCGAGTAAGATGCCCATGTCAATCGATAAGCCTTCTGAAAATTGTAACCATGTATATTTTAATGGAATAAGTTTTTGATAAACTTCCTCCATCTTACCATATTCAAAAAAATAACCGTAGGCTGTGTAGAATGCTAACAGGGTAGATGTCAACAATAATACAGTAGCAATTATACCTGCAGATTGTTTAAAATATTTTCTTCCAAACAAACCCAATAGTACAAATGCTGCCAGTGGCAATAAAGGGATCAGTGCTATCATCCATCCAATATTACCGGGAAGCACCTGCAACAATCGAATTTGTAAAATAAAAATATTCATAAAAATATGGTCTGTTAATGTTCTTAAACTTTTGCCCTGTTCTCCCCTGTTGGGGCAAATAAAGGGGGCTCTTAATATTTCATTTCTTCTGCATTCTCTACGTCAATGGATTGATGGCTTCTATATAAATTTATAATGATGGCAATAGCAACGGCTGCCTCTGCTGCAGCTATCGCAATAATAAATATGGTAAAGAACAGGCCGTCTAATTTATCGGGCCACAGGTATTTATTAAAGGCGATAAAATTTAAATTCACGCTGTTCAATATCAACTCCACACTCATTAAAATGGTAATTAAATTTCTCCTGGTGAAGAAACCGTACACACCAATAAAGAAAAGTGCAGTGCTGATAAAAAGTATATGATATAGGCCTGGTGCTAACATGTAACGGCCCCTCCAAACCTCCCCAAAGGGGAGGCTTTTGGCTCTTTTAAATTAAAAGAGTTAGTTATTAATATTGATTTAATTCTTCCCATTA
>JAYTTM010000705.1:0-1340 GCA_043745055.1 Chitinophagaceae bacterium
ATATTAGCCAGGATGCCATCAATATTTCTAAAATAAATGCAGAAGCTGCAGGCGTAGAACAATTGATTGAATTTGCTGTTGGCGATTTTGAAACAACTACTGTTCCGGAAAATGAGCCGGGTGTTGTTTTTTTTAATCCGGAGTATGGAGATCGTTTAGGTGAAGAGACTGCACTGCAGGTTACCTACAAACGCATGGGCGATTTTATGAAACAACAATGCAAGGGTTACACCGGCTATATTTTTACGGGCAACCTTGAACTTGCAAAAAAAATCGGACTTAAAGCCAGCAGACGTATAGAATTTTATACCAGCAAAATTGATTGCCGCCTGCTGGAGTATGACTTGTACAGCGGCAGCAGGAATAAAGATCTTTGATTTGCGATTTGTGATCTGTGATTTGTGAAGTTTGAATTATAAACAGCAATTATAGTATTAGACTCGTCGAATAACTCCCCTTTAGGGGATGGGGGTATACCCTTTAAATAACTCCCCTTTAGGGGATGGGGGCAACATCTTTGGTTTGTGATTTTTGAATTTTACCAAAATAACAAAACTGAAATCAATCAGTCCATTTTTAGAATTAATAGCAGCGTTAAATGAAAGAACTTTTACAACAATATGCCGGGCACAATGCCTGGGCAAATTTACTGTTGACTGATACTATTAAACAATTGCCTGAAGAGACTATTCAGCAGGAAATGCTGAGTAGTTTTGGTTCTATTTTTAAAACAGTTTTACACCTGCTGGATGCTGAAAGTATGTGGTGGCAACGAATAAAATTGCAGGAACATGTAGAAAGACCCAGTGAAAATTTTACAGGAAATTTTGCGGAGTTGCAAAAAAAATTACTACAACAATCTGCACTGTATGAGCAATGGATTGCTGCCGCCAATGAATTTCAATTACAACACGTATTCGCCTATCAGCGCAGCAAAACAGAACTGTGCAAACAACCAATAGCAGAAACTTTGCTGCATATTTTTAACCACGGAAGTTTCCACAGGGGCCAGTTGGTAACATTGCTGAGGCAGGCGGGTGTTACAAAAATTCCTGCTACAGATTTCGGCGTTTATTACAGGCAGCGGAAAAATCATTCAGCTAAAAAATAAAAAATGCCCGAAATAACAGGCATTTTTATTTTAATATAGTGTGATGAAAAGCCTTGCTAATCCCTGCTTCTTCCTAAGTAAATCATAATGTATTGTGCCAGCATGGCAACAGAAGCCAATGCAGCTACCACATAAGTAAGTGCTGCCCATTTTAAAGCATCTGTTGCCTGTTCATGTTCTTTGTTACGGGTAATATTGGAAGCATTCAACCATTTTAATGCCCTGTTGG
>JAYTTM010000706.1:0-1339 GCA_043745055.1 Chitinophagaceae bacterium
CTGGCGGTTATTATAAGACTAATGGTAGTTGATAAAATTATTATCAATAGAACGATTGCACCAATGCTTCGCATTGTAACAAAAACTTTTTCTACGCTGCAAAAAGACGATATCTCAATCGGCAGCCTGGAGACAAAATATCATGCACCGGATAAGGCTACTATTAATGCTGTAAAAGACATGCTCTTTAAGTGGATTAATATATTGGGCAAACTATAAGAATATTAAATCCCCTGAAGGCATTTGCTGGATTATACTTATTAGGTCTACAGTATAAGTAAGTTCTTTCATATTACATTAGTCGTTTAAAATTACAGTACGATACATTTCAAATAGCTTATCCCCTTTGATAGGTGATAACCGGGAAGGTGAAGAAATAATATCAATTTTTATTTCAAGATTATTAAAAAGCAACTTTGTTGTAATAGGTAACTTACCTTTTGGAATATTAAAAGTGTGCCCATTTATAATACAGTAATGATGAAACCATGATAGAACACTATTAGCACCACTACTGCTGGTTATGATTATCTTTTTAATTGTGGGATGCGTTTCTAATAAAGAAAAAATGTCGGTGTATTCAATCGGGAATAAGTGATCGTCTTTTGAACTACCCTTTTGCCTTAAAACTTTCTTTCCTATATCAGCAATCCCTAATTTTAAGTACGATAATATTTGTTTCCGGGTATCGATTGGTTCTGCCTGAAGAAAGTCATCTAATTTCTTTCCAGCAACTTCAAATATTACTCTCCAAAAATCATTGTTTGGATTAGGATAAAAAAACTCGTAAGCACCTCTGGATTTATCTGTAGTTGGGAAAGTTCCTAAAATTAGCTTATCAGCATTTTGCGGAATAAATGGCTCCCACGGATGCGACTCCTCTTTGTATTCGTTTAATGTACTATTGCTCATTTGACGGTTTATTTAACAGCATACATACATTAGCAGCCACATACCCTCTTTGCCTATTTCCTCTGTACAATATCTACTAAACTGTAAGAACTAAAAGTACAAAATTTATATACCAGAAGACTTAACTAAAATGATGTTTGAGTTTTTTTCTGCAAATACGCTTTTCATTTTCAATCCAGTTTGCCGGGGTTGTCCTACCTCGTTTACCCTATACCTGGCATAGTCTGGAAAAGTTTTTGCAACATATCTATATATTGCTTTTTGAGAAATAAACCTGATTTGTGAACAAGAAAATAAAAGCGTTATGTTTAATTCTATTACCTGGGGGAAATACCTGTTTGCTGTTGCCCTGTTGTCAGTTTTGTATTATGCGTTTGTAGGTTTTAAATATTTTCGGTGGGAAATATTAAGCCTCATTGGAATTAAA
>JAYTTM010000707.1:0-1339 GCA_043745055.1 Chitinophagaceae bacterium
GCTTTTTAAAACAAGAAGCCAGGCGGCAGATGCCTGTGATAACGGCAAGGTAAAATGCAATGGAGATAATGTAAAAGCATCCAGAAACGTACACGTAGGTGACGACTATGAAGTAAAGACAGAAGCCAAGCGTTGGGTGATAAAAGTTACGGCCATGCTGGATCACCGGGTGCAGTACAGCGAAGCAATTAATCACTACCAGGACATCACACCTCCGGAAGAATTAGACCGCATTAAATTTCAGGCAGCTGTTTTTAATACCGGAAAAAGAATGAGCAAACAAGGCAGGCCGACTAAAAAAGACAAAAGAGACCTGGATGGTTTTACGGGAAATTGATTATTGCTTTTAAGGAATACCCAGTGTATTGTACCTGAAAAGTGCTTTGTATAATTGCTAACTTTTCTTAATTAAGTTTGCAGGATGAAGATTGACATTATATCTGTGGTTCCGGCCTTACTGGAAAGTCCCTTTGCCCATTCCATTATGAAACGGGCCAGCGTCAAAGGATTGCTTCAAGTAAACGTAATCAACCTCAGGGATTACACAACTTATACTAGGGCGCAGGTAGATGATTACCAGTTTGGTGGAGGTGCAGGCATGGTGATGATGATAGAACCATTGGTAAATGCCATTGAAAGTTTACAGCAAACTACCACTTATGATGAAGTGATTTTTTTAACGCCTGATGGTGAAACTTTCAATCAAAAAACGGCCAATTATCTTTCGCTAAAAAATAATTTATTGCTCATTTGCGGCCATTACAAAGGCATCGACCAACGAGTGAGGGATCATTTTATAACCAAAGAAATTTCTATAGGCGATTATGTGTTGAGCGGTGGCGAACTGGCTGCTGCCGTTATTACGGATGCCATTGGTAGATTGATACCAGGTGTGCTAAACAATGAAACTTCTGCACTCACCGATTCTTTTCAGGACGATTTATTGTCTCCACCTGTGTACACAAGGCCGGAAGAATTCAGAGGATGGAAAGTACCGGAAGTTTTAATGGGTGGTAATCATGCAAAAATAGATGCCTGGCGGGAAGAGCAAAGCCTCATCAGAACAAAAGAAAGAAGACCTGATTTGCTTGATGGAAAAATTTAAAACTTAATGGTGGTTTTAAGAAGAGAAGACTTGAAAAATCCGGTAGTGATAACAGGATGGGCGTATTGATTGTTTTGTAACAAAAAAGCTTTAACCACTTTTGATTCAGGTTCTACAATAAACAATTCCTTAACCTCATATTGTTCGTAAACAGCTTTTTTTTCACCTAAATCTTTACTGGCTGTGCCGGGCGACAGCACTTCCACCACCAAATCTGGTGCACCAAATAAACCC
>JAYTTM010000708.1:0-1338 GCA_043745055.1 Chitinophagaceae bacterium
GCCTCGGTTATTTCATTTTTGAAGGCTTCCGAAACATAGTAACCAATACCGCCATCAACCCCATCCAGCAAAAAGAAATCCTCCTTGATCTTATCTGAGTATAATTTTGGTGCACTTACTACATGTATTTTGTTTTCTTGTTTCCCTCCCTCAACTAGACCGTCAAACTCACTTCGGTCTTTCACCTTTAAATAGGAAACGCCTTGGGAGTCGCTGCGTTTGATAGTCGATGAATTAAAATCAATATACTCATTCCTGAATCCAAACGGATTCAGTATCCAGTATTCCTCGGCGATAGCGTTTTTGCAATGTAGCGCAGACTTGAAAAATTGGACACCTTCATAATTTTTCGATTCGATCAACTTTTTAAGTTTTGTGCTGATGGCCAACATGAAATCTAGAAAACTCGTAGATAAAAGATCAGTCCGTTTAGCTTTATCATTTAAGATAAATTCTGGAATTTCAATGTTATTACTGGCGACCTTTTTTTTAAAGACCAATACTAAAGAATTGTTGGAATTCCAGTTACTTACAAATTTTCCGCTGCATTGTGGAAACTTTCCGATCTCTTTAAGATTGGTAGATTCCAATAACCTGAAATATTTCATCATTAGAATATTAAATCATTTAATGGGACTCCGGGATGGTTTACAATTTCTGTTTTAATTCTGTTAATCAAATTGGTTAACTCACTTATTGCCTGTGCTGAGGTCATATTGGCAATCCCCCCATATGAAGTTATAATATTCTGCATTGAGGCGATCACTTTGGCATCATACTGTGGATGACTTCCCGATTGTTGGAGGCTTGTCACCACTAGTCCATTTAACACGTCATTGATATGGAATCCTCCTTCTGCTGCTTTTTGTACTAAAGGCCTATCTGCTAGTCCAAATGGGATTAGATGATGCGCGATCCAACCATCGCCCTTTACCAGCCCCAGTGCCCTCCTAAAGGCATCCTGATCGCGAGTAAATTTAATAAACCCGTCTGCAGCTTTAAACATTAGGTTCTCGCCCCGTGCAGCAAATTTAACTCCTGAAGAAACCCAGCCTGCAATTGGAATTGAAGCCAGTACACTTAAGCTTGCATTTACACCTTCTCCATTGACTGCGTATATCGTGCCATTTACAAGGTTGGCTACGGTCCCAACAACCGGTACAAGGCCTATTACATCGAGTCCAAATTGCAGAGTTGCACGTGATGCGTACCACCTGATCTTCCATGTTCCCCAATCTGGATGTTCGAGTTTGAGCAGGGCGCAATTGGTAGTGTACATTGTGGCCCATTTTGTTACATAAAAGCCTATCGGGATGACGGAAGGCAACTGCAGCGTTG
>JAYTTM010000709.1:0-1337 GCA_043745055.1 Chitinophagaceae bacterium
GTAGCCTGCTGCCTTCGCAATAGGTGTTCTATGTCATATCTAAGCATTTCACCGCTACATGACATATTCCGCAAACCTCCACAATATTCAAGATAGATAGTATCAATGGCAGTTTCGAAGTTAAGCTCCGAGATTTCACCACTGACTTACCTACCCGCCTACGCACCCTTTAAACCCAGTGAATCCGGATAACGCTTGCACCCTCCGTATTACCGCGGCTGCTGGCACGGAGTTAGCCGGTGCTTATTCATAGGGTACCGTCAAGTGAGCAAGAATGCCCTTTTTTCGTCCCCTATAAAAGAAGTTTACAATCCAGAGGACCTTAATCCTTCACGCGGCATGGCTGGATCAGACTTGCGTCCATTGTCCAATATTCCTTACTGCTGCCTCCCGTAGGAGTCGGGCCCGTGTCTCAGTGCCCGTGTGGCTGATCATGCTCTCACATCAGCTACTGATCGAAGGCTTGGTGGGCCGTTACCCACACCAACTACCTAATCAGGCGCACGCCCATCCAAAATCGCCGGAGCTATAATAATAAAATGATGCCACTTCATTATGTTACGGTGTATTAATCTCCCTTTCGGAAGGCTATTCACCAATTTTGGGAAGGTTGCGTACGTGTTCCGCACCCGTTTGCCGGTCGCCACCCAGTATTGCTACCTGTGCTGCCCCTCGACTTGCATGTATTAAGCCTGCCGCTAGCGTTCATCCTGAGCCATGATCAAACTCTCCATTGTAAATGTTTTGTTTGATCTGACTTTAGTATTTTCTCTATGAAAAAAAACCTTGTCAAATCTAATTAATGTTATTGCGTAGTTTAACTATCAGAATTAAATTCTGTGCTATTATTTCCAAACTTTCAAAGAACTTTTATGGCTTCTAACCACCCCGTTTTTTGCGGAGGGCAAAGGTAACCGCTTATTTGTAAATACCAAATAAAATATGGTAAATTATTTTTTAAATTTTAAACCCGTTTTTATAGAGGTAAAGTGTAGTTTTTATCCTGATTTCTTATACAGCTCTTCTTTAACGAAACTGCTAATTTTTACTCACTAACACCTTAAGAACTAATCCCTTTTTTTAATTGGGAGTGCAAATGTAGAACCTTATTTCTAATTACCAAATGTTTTTTTGATAACTAACTTCTTATCACTGAAAAACAATCTTTTAATCCAACAAAACTTACGCTTTGCCTCACTACAAAACTATATACTCAACCAGCCTTCTTTCCTACACTTTAAGAACTTTTTCCCGCTTTTTTGTTTCGGGAGCGCAAAGATAACCCAGCACTTCTTAGTAACAAACTTTATTTAATTAATTATTGAAACTTTTGGGAA
>JAYTTM010000710.1:0-4905 GCA_043745055.1 Chitinophagaceae bacterium
TAATTGCTGGTACTCTTCAATTGCCAGTGGAATGGAGTTCTCCTGTATCAGGCATTTGATGTACAAAGTTCTGTCGTCTTTGGTAAGTATTCCTTGTAATTGTTCGTAAACTACAATAGCTGCCGAATATTTATGCTGGTAATAGTAGCTGGATGCAAGCCCTGAAGTAGCCCGTGCATTTCCATAATTTCTGTTCAATACTTCCTGGTATTGGGCAGATGCATCTGCATACAATTTTTCCTGCATCATCATATCTGCCACCTGCAGGCGCAGGGGAACATTCTCTGCAGAATATTCCAGCGCTTCCAGTAAATTCCTTATAACCTCGTTGTTCATCTGCTTGTTTTAGATGGCACTATTTAAGCTGCCGCTGATATAATTGCACAGTATTTTCCAAACCTAAATAAATAGCATCACATATCAATGCATGGCCGATGGATACCTCCAGCAAGCCCGGTATTTGTTGTGCAAAATATTGAAGGTTATGAAGGTCAAGATCGTGGCCCGCATTGATGCCTAGTGCCAATTCATTTGCTTTTACTGCCGCCTTTATAAATGGCTCAATGGCTGTTGCTTTATTTCCTGTTGCAAACTCTTTTGCATAGCTTTCTGTGTACAATTCAATCCTGTCTGTTCCGGTAGCCGCTGCACCTTCCACCATTTCCTGTAATGGATCTACAAATATGGAAGTGCGGATGCCAGCATTTTTAAACAGGCTAATCATTTTAATTAAGTAATCCTTGTGTTCAATGGTGTTCCATCCATGGTTGCTGGTAAGCTGCCCGTGTGCATCAGGCACAAGGGTAACCTGCGCAGGCTTGTTACTTATTACCAATTCCACAAACTTATCTTCAGTACAATTGCCTTCAATATTCAATTCTGTTTTGATAACTCTTTTCAAATCAAATACATCCGCATAGCGGATATGTCTTTCATCCGGCCGGGGATGTACCGTAATGCCATCAGCACCAAAGCGTTCAATATCAAGGGCTGTTTTAATCAGATCCGGATTGTTGCCGCCACGGCTGTTACGGAGGGTTGCTATTTTATTTATATTGACGGAGAGCCTGGTCATTATTTTAGTTTTGAGGTCAAAGTTAAGTTCTTTGTGATTTGAGGCAATAATCAAAAGATTGATTGTATTGTAATAGGTATAAATGCTTAATCGCCATTATTCAAAATATAATCTGAAGAATGGCAATTTACTCGTAAAAAAATGCTGAAACCTTCCTTCTTTGGCTTTTGTAAATGTTATTTTCTTTTAATTTTTTTTGTGGACTTCCTTCCATTAATATTGGTTTTCAGCAAATAGATAATAGTTTTTATAAGCAGTATATCATTTAATAAAAACTGTTATCCCTCAGCCAATTTCAACGCAGCCTCCAGGGCAAGTTCCATCATTGGTATTAAAGCCTGCTCCCGCTGATCGGCAGAAATTTTTTCGTGTGTTGGAATAATATCAGATACAGTTAATAATGCAGCAGCCGTTTTACCTAAATATTTGGCATTGGCAAATAAAGCAAAAGCTTCCATCTCTACAGCAAGGCAATTGTGTTGCACTGCCACAGCCGGTATGTTAGTAGTAGAACGATAAAATATATCACTGCTGTGAATGGCACAACAATTTAGTTGCACATAATTTTCCACTGCAATTAATTTAATAATATCAAATGCTTTACCCTGGTGTGCAATGGCGTTGCCTTCAATGCCCCATGCATGTTGTGCATAGGAAGATTCGCTGGCAGCAACATCAATATTTATCAGGTCAAACAATTTTAAATCAGTTGTATAAGCACCACAAGTGCCAATGCGTATAATGCAATCCACATCGTATTCAGTAAACAATTCGTAAGAGTAAATACCTATGGAAGGGCAGCCCATTCCACTGGCACCTACCGAAACCTGCATGCCTTTGTAAGTACCAGTATAAAAATAAATATTCCTGGTATTACTCACCAGTTTTGTATCCTGCAAATAGTTAGCTGCAATATATTTTGCCCTCAATGGATCGCCGGGTAATAAAACAATTTTTGCAATTTCACCAGGTTGGGCACTTATATGAATACTCATGTTTTTTATTTTTTTGAGGCGTGAAGGTATTTAATTAAAGGTAAGTTTGGATGGTAGTTTTATTTCCCGTGCTGTAATAAAATTTCCGGGTAAGTATCCAATAAAAAAGCCCAACAGACATTTGCCTGTTGAGCTAATATTTTCAGTTAATGGTTATTTTATTTATTTCAGCCGCTGGTAAATTTCTACATTTTTGCTTCCATCCGGATTGGAGATGGTTTGCTTAAATTTATCCGTGCCTTTCATTTCAATATCAATGTCAACATCCTTACCCCTTACCTGATAATAAGTACTGGCCTCCATAGATTCTGTAACTTTATCGTTTCCATTCATTACGAATTTGCCAAAACCTATGCCAGTATGGGTTTTGTTAAGCGAATCTGTGTAATTGTGCCCCCAAATTAAATGTCCGGCGTAGTAAGTTTTATATTGATTGTTAATGTTGCTGCTGGTATCTTTTCCTCTTACTGTAAAGGAACTGGTTTGTTTCCAGGAACCATCTAATGGCGATGTAGTGGCAGAGCCAGCAGACTCATATTCTTCTGTAAGTTTGATATGCTGACCATCTTGCCCAACTATATCCGCTATTACCTGTTTATAGCCATTGGCCGTTTTTTCAATGCCCAATGTAAAAGTTGCTGTACTTGTGCTCTTTGTAGAATCATAGGCACTAAAAATAACTCTTTCTTTTATGGTATCATTTTCAATACTATAGGTGCCAATACCAAAACCACTTATTGAATCTGGAGAATTAACATTAGCATACATCATGTAGCCATCTGTATAAATTTTTAGCTGATGGTTGTTGGTGGAGGTAGAATCTTTTTTACTTGTTTTTTCATTTTTAGATAACATTTTGTACGCACCCGGCATCTTGATAGTTTCTTTATCACCGGAGCTGTTACAGGAAATGAGGAACAGCAAAGCTGAAGCATAAATTAATTTCATGATGGTTGTGTTTTATGGTTAACAATAATAAACTCAGTGCCAAAATGATTTCATGGGAGGAATAAGTAAGCAAGCTTTCAGTAGACAGTGTTAAGATAAGAAAATTAGTCCGGGTTTTCCAAAAAGAATTTAATTGTGTTCAATTCAAATTGTCTCTTTAATTGTAACCACCGTCAGCGTTTTTAACGGCTGACGGGGTTAGTAAACACTTTTTTGCTGCGACACTTTGAACTGTATCCATTTAATTGCTTTATTCGTCCTTACTTTTGAGTTAGTTATTGAATATACAGCAAAACTGAAAAGCTACTTCTTATTAAAGGGTTGGTTATTTAAGTGTTCACCTAAACTACTTAACACTGCAAACATAGATGAGAGAGCGACTTTAATAGTACTTGATTATTAAACCTTTACTAAAAATTGCAATATGACCACCATCGCCAAACAGTACGACGCCATCAAATATAAAACGCCTAAAGGCACCACATTAAATTGCAAAGGCTGGATACAGGAAGCAGCCCTGCGCATGCTTCTAAATAACCTTGATCCCGAAGTGGCAGAGCGTCCCGATGATTTAATTGTGTATGGAGGTCGTGGCAAAGCTGCCCGCAATTTTGATGCCCTCGATAACATCATTGCTGCCTTAAAAATACTAGAGAACGATGAAACATTATTAATACAAAGTGGCAAGCCCGTTGGCATATTACAAACACATAAAGATGCTCCAAGGGTACTCATCAGCAATAGCCAATTGGTGCCCAACTGGGCCAACTGGAAACACTTTGACGAGCTGGAAAAAAAGGGCCTCATGATGTACGGACAAATGACCGCCGGCAGCTGGATTTACATCGGTTCGCAAGGTATAGTACAAGGTACTTACGAAACCTACGCCGCCATTGCCAACAAGCACTTTTCGCAAAACGAAGAATTGCATAACCCCCTTTTGGCGGGCGGGGGGGCTTCATTAAAAGGTACGCTCAATGTAACAGCAGGACTCGGCGGAATGGGAGGCGCACAACCGCTTGCCATTACCATGAACGGTGGAGTAGCACTCATTGCAGAAGTAGAGGAGTGGCGTATTGATAAACGGATAGAAACAAAATACCTCGACGAAAAACATACCAGCATCGACGAAGCCATCAATGCGGCTATTCATTACCGCCGGGAAGGCATTGCCAGAAGTGTAGGTGTATTGTGCAATGCTGTTCAATTACTTGACAGGCTGATACAAAGAGACATTATCCCCGATACACTCACCGACCAAACCAGTGCCCACGATCCGCTCATTGGTTATGTGCCGCACACACTCACTAACGCCGAGGCCAACCTGCTTCGCACTAATGATGCTGAACATTACCTTACCCTTAGTTACGAAAGTATGCACCTGCATGTGCAGCTGATGCTGCAACTGATGGACAAAGGAGCTATCACCTTCGACTATGGAAACAACATAAGAGCAAGAGCCCTGGAGCATGAAAGTAAACAAGGTCAAATTGAAGCAGACTTTAAATCGCTGGCTTCCAGAACCCCCAACGGTGATTCGGGCGGTTTGTTCCCCGGTTTTGTGCCAGCCTATATTCGTCCTTTATTTTGCGAAGGCAAAGGCCCTTTCCGCTGGGCAGCGCTCAGTGGCGATCCTGCCGATATTGCCGTTACCGATGAATGCATAATCAATCTCTTTCCCGAAAATAAAAGTATGCTTCGCTGGATGAAAATGGCGCAGGAAAAAATTGCCTTCCAGGGATTACCTGCTCGGATTTGTTGGCTGGGCCAGGGAGAAAGGGAAAAGGCGGGCCTGGCATTTAACGAACTGGTACGCACCGGCAAGGTAAAAGCACCCATTGTAATTGGCCGTGATCATTTAGACACTGGCAGCGTAGCAAGCCCCAA
>JAYTTM010000711.1:0-1333 GCA_043745055.1 Chitinophagaceae bacterium
ATATCACAAGCAATTGAGTGTGGTACCGTACTCTACCAGTGTAAGCGGAGCAGTAATAAAAGCCACTGAGGAAGGGGTGATTCGGCACAAGGCCTTAACTGCAATGGAAGAGCAAACGAATATGCAACTGGAGCAAATACGGAAGCAGATAGAATTGCTGGCAATTCAGGCACAGGAAATTCAAATGCGTAAGGAATTGAGCATGATTATTTACAACGCTAAACTAAGTTTTGTACCAGTAATTGGGCACATTTATTATTTGTACGAAAAAAAGGATAGTTCTCACACACTATCGCTTATTAGCCCCAAAGAATACGGTGGAGCATCCGGACCTTACCAGGCATTTGTAGCTCCTGTAAAGCTCTTGGCTGATCACACATGGATTGAAATGTAGAAAGTAATTTTCTTTTTTCAACAGTTATACATTTTATTTTTTACTTCAGTTATTGTTACTATAAAAAATTAGATCACAGCTATTTCTCCCGGTATTTTGTTTAAGAAGTACTGATTTAGCTGTTCCGTTTATTCTTTTTTTTCTAACATATTGTGTATAACTAAATCACTCACACATCGGTTTCAAAATCCTATATTTGAAATAGCATAATTCATAGAATTGACGTAACCTAATTTAAGTTCATCTAAACTCAACGCACATTGACAGAAACCATTATCAACCTCGAATCTGTTAACCCGATAGAATTTTTTGGCGTTAACAATGGCAAACTCGATATCCTAAAAAAGAAATTCCCCCTTTTGAAAATCCTAAGCCGAGGTACACAGGTAAAATTGAGTGGTTCACCGGAACAAATAGTGGATGCTAAAGAAAAAATCGATCTTATTGTGCAATACATTGAACGCAATGGGCACATGAGTGAAAATTACTTCGAACAGATTTTAGGCGGCGATGACCAGCAGGCAGTAGATAATTTTATTGACCGAAACCCGAATGAGGTGTTGGTATTTGGGCCCAATGGCAAAACCGTAAGGGCACGAACTGCCAACCAAAAAAGGATGGTATCTGCAGTTGATAAAAATGATATTGTATTTGCAATTGGGCCTGCAGGTACAGGTAAAACCTATACTGCGGTTGCATTGGCAGTGAGAGCGCTAAAAAATAAATCTGTTAAGAAAATTATTTTAACAAGACCAGCAGTGGAAGCTGGCGAGAATTTAGGATTTTTACCAGGCGATCTTAAAGAAAAAATTGATCCATATTTACGTCCTCTTTATGATGCATTAGATGATATGATACCTGCAGATAAACTGGGTTATTATATGACCACACGTACCATTGAAATTGCCCCATTGGCGTATATGAGAGGCCGTACATTGG
>JAYTTM010000712.1:0-4886 GCA_043745055.1 Chitinophagaceae bacterium
GAAAAAAACTGCTACATACGCCCGGTAAATGCCCAGGCTTTTACCGAAAGCTTTACCAGTTGCGAAGGAATTGTGTGTGGTGCTGGCTTTGAGACACCTGCTGAAGCATTGCATATGGGTAAAAAAGTACTGGTGATACCCATGAAAAGCCAGTACGAGCAGCACTGCAATGCAGCCGGTGTCGCAGAGCTGGGGGTACCGGTAATTAAAAGTTTAAAGAAAAAACACATACACAAAGTAGAAAACTGGCTGTACAAAACGCAGCAAATAAATGTTGACTTTAAAGATGAGACCAGCAAAATAATTGACCTGGTATTATCGAAAGTATTGTTACAGCAAAACAGTCCGGTATCAAAAAGAATTATTACACCCAATAAAACCATCACAGCCTTGTGGGCCTGATGAAATTATTGACAAAGATTTTGATTTTTAAATGATTAACAGTTTTTATAAACTATTAATCATTTCTTCTGCATAACCAAAAGATAAAGTCATTCCGGCACCGCCCAATGCATTTATAATATACACGCCAGGTTCTGGCGACATAAATAATTCGGTATCACCATTGGTTAGTTTAGGATAAATACCATTCCAGCTTTCTTTGATATTCCAGTTTTTAAACCGGGCAATTTTTTTAAGATAATTTAGAATGAGCGTATTGATTTCATTTTTATCAAAAGGGAGATGCGTTTTACCATATTCATGGGAATCACCGATGGTTAATTCGCCCGTTTCGTTTTGCGCTACCATTACGTGAATACCCCTATCAATATATTCGCTCATTTCATTTTGATAACGTTCCTGCAGCTTTTTCAATGAAGGTGCAACAGCAAAACTTTTATAATGAATTAAAGATAATCCACCACACAAAGCTGGGCCAATGCGCCAGTTGTCTTCCTGTTCCTGCAACCGCATCATTTGTAATTTACATTTTGTAATAGGTAATTTTAAAAACACTTCGGGGTATAGGGTTTCAAAATCAGCCCCGCTGCAAACAAAAATTACATCTGCTTCGTATTCTTCATCTATTCCAATATACACGGTGGCATCAGCAATATACGATACACATTTACCCCATAAAAATTCCACTGCATATTTTTCACTAAGATAAGCGGGCAATTTACCAATTGCATCTCTTGCATCTACCAGCAATTCATCTTTACTGTAAAAACCACCCAGCAAACCGTTTACTTCGGCAGCTTCCGATAGTTCACTTACCTGATTGGGGTTTAGTAAGGCAATATTTCTTTCTTTGTTGTAGCAGTCGTATAATTCCTGCAACACCTGCATTTCATCAGCTGAATGTGCCAAATGCAAGCTGCCAGATTCGTGATACCAAATATTGGCTTCGGTACAAATCTGCTTCCAGATACTTTTGCTTTGCAGGGCCCGCTCATATAATTTTCCGGATGGCTGCCCTATTGGCCATATCATTCCAAAATTGCGGATAGAGGCACCAACTGCTTTATGAGAACGCTCAATAACTTTTACGCTGTATCCTTTAATGGCTAACGCTCTTGCTGTTGCAAGGCCGGCAATACCAGCTCCGATGACAATGGCTGTTCGTTGTTCCATATTGTACTATTTTTTTTGTGTTTATTTATAAAATAAATTACAGAAACCAGTGTACCCATTACACCCACCACGCTAAAAACAAGTATTCCGTTGGAGAAAAAACTTACCCAGTGTAAACGGATATGAAATATCTCTTTGCTTAACAAAACAATTGCACTACCGAGGTAGCCAAACGAATCGGAACAATACATTAAAAAACCGGTGTTGCCTTTAATATTAAATGTTGCAATCAACCGATCATACAACATGCAGTTAAATGGAATATAGGCCATGTATAACCCAATTCCCACCATTATCATCCACGTAGCAGGATCGATAATTTTTATAGAAAATAACCAGGTTGCTACACCACTTAAAATAAAACCAACCACAATAAAAATATGTGCCACTAAAAAAGCAGTAAAATTATTTTTGATAAAAGCCAGGCTTGCCACTAGCACCAGTACAATTAATGTAACCGGAATTTCTGTTTGGGTAAATACGGCAGCTTTGTTGCCAAAGCCCAGTTCTATCCATATATCCGCAGCAAAATTGTCCCTCATATCCCGAAAAATAGTGAGCAACACATAAATAAAAATGAGCATGAAAATGCCAGAAAAAAACTGCTTAATTAAATTATTTCTTTCACTTTTATTGATTGGCTTGCGCTCACATTTAATCGCAATATCGCTGGCAGTAGGTGCCGGTATTTTTTCAAGCAAAAAAACAAATAACAGTAGTGGAAATATAAAAATAAAGCCTGTTGCAAAGGGTAACCAAAACTCAGAAACCTGCCATTGCAACTGTATATATTTGGCAACAGATTTTACAAAGCCAGAAGAAAATATAAAACTAACAGCCAGTGCAGCACCAATAAAATCAGTTGCTTTTCTACCTTCAATATACGAGAACACAATACCCCATGTAATACCCAATGGAAAGCCATTAAAGAAAAGGAAAATAATATTGTACGGTGCAGGTACAATGGCAAAAAGGAAGAGTGACACCCAGGATATACCAATTAAAATGAGCAGTAGTTTCCATCTGCCCACATTTTTTAATTCTGCAATAAATTTTATACCGTAAAATTTACTGGCAACATATCCAATAAGCTGTGTAATAATTAAGCACACTTTATAATTTATACCCAAAAAACTAAGACCGTCAAAAGTAGCTACAGTAAAGGGTTTACGAAATGCATATACTGTTCCGTATGTTAAAAATACTACTATTGCAGCGAAGACAGCTGTAAAAACAGGCTGATTAAAGAATGACTTTTTTATTGGGGAAGCATTATACAAATGCAACCGTATTTAGGTATGCCGGTAATTCCATCAAATCATCAATAATTGCATCAGGATGAAATGCAAGTAATTCATCTTTTGTAAAAGAGCCGGTTGTAACGGATACCACCAGGCCACATCCTGCTTGCCTTCCTTCTGCAATATCAACTTCTGTATCACCCACTTTTACAATTGTATTTGCATTTGTAATACCTGTTGCGTTCATTATCTGAAGTATCATATCGGCAGCCGGTCTTCCGTTTGCTACTTCATCACTGCTAATGATGAAATCAATAAAACCGGCATTTTGCCAACCAATTTTTTTGAGTATAATATCAGTAATTACTTTAGGGAACCCTGTATTCAACGCTACCTTTATGCCGTTACTCTTTAACCAGTTAAATATTTCTACTGCATTGGGTGTAGACACTACAGTTGCTGATTCATAATATGCAATCATAGTATCATTAAATGTTTCGTGTATTACATTTATGATACTTTCATCTTTTTCAAGTGCTGCAGGATAATTATTTATAAGCAAATTTTGAATTGCCCAGTTTTTTTTATAACCCATTACAGCATTTGCCTGTTCCATTTTAATTGGGTAACCATGTTTTTGCATAGCATACATAAATGTTTCTGCTACGGCTGCATTGTCTTGTATGGTAGTACCTGCTATATCAAATACCACTAATTTAAAAGGAGATTGCATATTGTTATAATGTTATGGTTGTTTTAAGCAGGTGCTGCTGTTCTAAATTATCAATTATCAGTTGACGGTAGTATTGTAAAGATTCAAGCGGAATATTTTCTTCTTTGGCCAGTTCATCCCATTGGCGCATTTGTATAAACGCTTCAAATAACTCATCTTGCTCAAATAATAAAGCTTCAGTTGCAGTCATTTTTCCGCCCTGAAATACGAGTGTATTTTTGCTGGCTTCGGATAATCCAATAAAGTATTCGGGATATTTAAAAGTGAGGTATCGTTTTGCAGAAACATGGTTCTCTACCAGCTTAGCCACTCTTTCACCAAAACCTCTTTTACGCAAAAAAGAAGCTCCAATTTTTTCATGGTTCATTACACCAAAACCATTCATGTTTTCATTAATGTATGCAGCCGCACAAATGTGTCCAATGTCATGCAGAAAAGCTGCCAGTACTATTTCATCATCGTAGCCAGCATTTTTTGCAAGCTGTGCTGCCTGTACCATGTGCTCCAGTTGTGATACTTTTTCACCGGCATAATCACTGCTGCCATATTTTTCGTACAAGGCAATTATTTCATCTGCAATTAAAAATATTTTTTGGGGAGACATTGACATTGGTTTAAAAAAATATTTACTGGTAAATAAAACTAACTGATTTACAAACCATCATTGATTTTATAAAAGATTAGGGCCAAAATTAGAAATTACTTATGATAAAACAGGCAACAACCAAACTACTTTTTTATAAAAAAAAGGGGTATTTCAATTATAGAAATACCCCTTTAAGCATTTTATTTAATGATCCACATTTTGGCATTAATATTATCATTACCGGCATATTGACTTTGCACAGCTGCCTTGTAATTTGCTGTATTTGTTTGTGCTTCATCTGCAGGATACTGATAACGCAATGGTATAACGTTACTGTTGCCAGTGCCAGGACCTGCTGAAAAAACAGGCACACCCGTTCTTCTCCACTGGTAATAACCTGCTAACCCTGAGTTGCGGGCCAGTGTTAAATAACGTTGCGTTAAAATCTGGTTTAAACCGGTTGTATTGTTACCTGCATAACTAACAGCAGGTTGTGCAAAATAATCATTAAAGTTAAAAGTAATTGGATATGAAATGTAGTCGCCCGGTGCTGTTCCTTTAAGAAAATTAACCGTATTGGCACCATCATTAATTCCGTAAAAAGCGAACATAGCCTGGATACCTTTTTTGTACCAGCTGGCAGCATCACCCGCAATCCATCCACGGTTAATTGCTTCTGCAATATTCAAACACATTTCAGGATAACCAACAAGAAAAGTATTCTCTCCTGTTAATCCATCATAGTAACGTT
>JAYTTM010000713.1:0-1330 GCA_043745055.1 Chitinophagaceae bacterium
GGCTTTGTATAAAGTAAATAAACAATTTTGCATAAGTGCAAGCCCCGAACGTTACCTGAAAAAAACGGGTAATCTCCTTCTTTCTCAGCCCATAAAAGGAACTGCAAAACGACAGGTAGAAAACCGCCAGATAGATGAAGAAAATAAAAAGCAATTATTAAATAGTGAAAAGGAAAAAAGTGAGAATGTAATGGTTGTAGATCTTGTAAGAAACGACCTGGCACGGGTTTGCAAAGAAGGTACTGTTAAAGTAGCAGAGTTGTTTGGCATGTATAGTTTTCCGCAGGTACACCAAATGATCAGCAGCATACAAGGCATATTACCGGAAGATACTGACTGGATAGAAGCTATAAAAGCAACTTTCCCCATGGGATCAATGACGGGTGCTCCTAAGAAAAGAGTGATGCAGTTAATAGAACAATATGAGCAAACAAAAAGGGGCTTGTATTCCGGAGCCATCGGCTATGTACATCCCAATGGCAATTTCGATTTTAATGTAGTGATACGAAGTATTCTGTACAACTCTGCCACTCAATATATATCCTTCCAAACCGGCAGTGCCATTACCTTTCATAGCATTGCAGCAAATGAGTATGATGAGTGTTTACTAAAAGCAGCTGCACTTATCCAGGTATTGGAGCAAATCGTAAAGCCAGCTAAGTAGGATGTATTTTAATCGTTTTATAAACAAGTGGTAAGTTTAATAATTAAATTTCCTAAATAATGTAAACCTGTTAACTATTAAAACTTACTGCATCAAACTACTATCCTTCATCTATACTGGTAACACCGCCACTTACAGCAAACTTCATGCTTTCGGATGCACTGATATTGGTAATTTCCTTAACCCGGTTTCTGGGGATAACATATACATTACCTGAAACAGAATAAGCCATTGGTATATAAACAGCCACATAATCATTAAACCCAAATTCTGACATATCTTCCTGGGTAATAAACCCCACCCGCCATACATCTTTGTCATCAATATTAGCCAGCACACTTTTGGTAAATTTCTTTTTATCCCCTGCAAATGCTTCAAAAAATTCTTTTAACGTAGTGTATAGAAATTTTATTACAGGCACTTTGTGCAGCACTCTGTCAATTGCCTCCTCAATTTTCCCAAACAAAAAAGAAGAAGATACATAGCCCACAAAAAGTACCAGTAAAATCACCACTAAAAATCCCAATCCGGGTATTTGCCTGATATTACCAGCTTTATCCTCCATCAAAGTTGGAAACATGCTATGGATGATATTAGGCAAAATACCATCTACAAAACTAAAGGCTGCAGCTATAGCCCATATAGTAATTGCAATAGGGGCTATTA
>JAYTTM010000714.1:0-18590 GCA_043745055.1 Chitinophagaceae bacterium
CGCCTAAATCAACTTATTTTAGATAGCGGTATCCAACTTAACATTGAAATTAAAAAAGGGGTGTATGTATCTGTAATGGGGCCCAACCTGGAAACAAAAGCAGAATATCGTTTTTTACGAGGGATAGGTGCAGACATGGTTGGCATGAGTACCGTGCCGGAAGTGATTGTTGCCAACCATATTGGAATGGCCTGCGCTGCGGTAAGCGTTATAACGGATGAGTGTGACCCTGATAACCTACTAGCCGTAGACATTGCGGAGATAATTGCAGTAGCCGGTAAGGCAGATGAAAAGCTGAGCCAGATTATTTTAAAAGCCGTGGCCGGAGTTAGCTAAGTTGCTATGCCATTACCAGCCTACATAGTCCGGTGGTTTAATGCCGTTCAATCTTAAATACACAATCAATTGCCCCCTGTGATGGGTTTGATGGTCGCTGATGAGATTAATGATTTGAAGTTTGGTTTTGGAGCCTGCAAAAAAAGAAACGGTATCTGCTAAATTCGATCTATCAAAAGATTTTAATGCGCTAATAGAATATTCGTAGGTTTTGTTTAATACCTCTATAATTTCTTTTTTTTTCTTAACCTTGGTTGCTTCTTTTGTTATAGGGCTTTTAGTGCTGGTAATATAGGAGGAAGTCAACCAATTTAAATTTGATGCAATATGCAGCAGTTGTTCACCAAAGCTCATTTCATCTGGCACAGGTTTGAAACTGTATTTTTCTTCCGGCATTCCGTTGGCCATTTTTAAAGTATATTCTTTTGAATTTTGCAATTTGGTAATGGCTGCATCCAAAAATAATGAATCAATCTTTTGGGCAGTCGCAATGTTGATAGCAGAAAGAAATATAGCAATGAACAGTAACCGCATATTTTTTTATATTTAATTGAAATTAATCAATAAAGATCACTCAATTGTTAATTTCAGAATTGATTGCAAATAGAATATTTTTTTGGACCTCTGGTAATTGCAAATAAAAAATGCTCATGCTAATTTTATTTCTCATGCTATTGTTGAATGATTGGAGGTTTATACATATTAGCATAAGGCCGCCCATTAATGCGCCATACAAGCGCATTATAACAGAGCCGAAGAGTATATAACAGGTGCCTGTGCTACAGCCAATAAATTTCCAATAGAAGAACCAAACAGTTGCACCAGCTATAGCACCAGCTATGGCAAGCACATTCTTTCGCACATTTTTTTCATCAGCTTACTCTACAATATCACTTTGAACAAGTATGGCATTTTCGTACAAATAGAGGTCTGCATCGTAACGATTTACAGCAGTAATAGCGCCTTTTATTTTTACGATGTAACCCACTTTAATTGACAGCGTATTGCCACTTATGGCTTTAGTAAATGTAGTACCCACAGCAACCTTTGCACCCTCATCTTACAGCACAAATACTTTTTCTCCGTTTTGATTGTCGGAAATTTTACTAACCCGACCTGCTACTGTTAACAGTTTTGAATTGCTAACACCTGCCAGATATTTTGTATTGGCTTTACTGGCGTCGGCAGCAAATTCACTTACCAGTTCAGCAGCTTTTAATTCTGTAAAAGCATTGCTTGCCTGCACATTCCTGTGTGGTTTAAAAAACAGGTAGGCGCCTATGGAACCTGCAATTACAATGCCTGCAAGGATTACCAGGCCAACCCGTTTCATTGATTTTTTTGCCATTGTATTAATTTGAAATTGGTTTAAAAAACTTTTTTATCTTGAAAATTGAAAACGCAGAATATTTGTGAATAGTAATTGCTGTACCGGTTTCGATGTACATTTCGGTCAATTATTTTTTCACTGTGTGTTGTAACGGGGTATCGGATAATACCTTACAAATAGTGGGTAGAAAAATTCCACCTGCTTACAAGCCTTAACCCGATTGCCAGATACATTCTTTATATTTACTGATTAAACAATCCAATTAAAAATGGAAAAAATGGTAATTAAAGCTGATCCCAAAAAATGGTTTGCATTATATGGAACCCGATTGTATCAGTACGCATTACCAAGGGTAAACGACAATGACATTGCGGAAGATTTGGTACAGGAAACATTTTTATCAGCATTAAAAGGGCTCGACGGATTTAAAGGAGAAGCCTCAGAAAAAAACTGGCTGTTTACCATCCTCAAAAATAAGATAATCGACTTTTACAGAAAGAAAGCCAAAGAACAATCCGTGGTGATGTCCATGCCGGATTTACGATCTGCAGAAAATGACTGGTTTGATGAGGAAGGCAATTGGGCTGAGAGTAAGATGCCAAAGAATTGGCATGCTTCAGACAATCCAACAGAAAGAAAAGAAATTCAAAAGGTAATTAACACGTGCAAAGATCATCTAAAAGTACTTCAACAACATGTTTTCACTTTAAAGTATATGGAAGACCTGAAGTCTGAAGAAATCTGCAAGGTATTAAACATAAGTCCGTCTAACTACTGGGTGCTGATACACAGGGCACGTTTGCAAATGAGGGATTGTGTAGAACATTATTGGTTAAAAAATTGATGACTATGAAGCGATTTATGATGAAATATCTGATGCTAAATTGTAAAGAAGCTACTTTACTGATGGCAAAAAAGGAAGAAGGGAAGTTGTCTTATATGGGAAAACTGCAATTGTCAATGCATACATACATGTGTTCTTTTTGCAAAAAGTTTGAGCAACAAACAAAGCACATTGCTAGGGAAAGCAAGCATGTTCATGCAGAGGAAAACATGTCTGCAGCAGCAAACGACAGAATTATTAAAATGATTGATGAGCATTCTTTTTAATTTAAGCCCGGCCTGAAGATAAATTCAAAAAAAAATCCAGATTACATCTTCAACAAATTTCGAATTGGCTAATTGCTGGTAGTGTTACTAATGATTTAGCTTAAATCAAAATAATAGGGAGGGGTAATTGTATTTACTTTTTTGAATACCATTGACACTTTGTTGGTTGTTGAACTTTACATATTTTTTGTAAAAAAGGTATAGAATTACTTTAGCCTCAATATATCCCTAATCAATAAAATTGTGGTTTCCGTTTAGCTGTTGGTATTTTTTTTCTCTTACCATATAGAACGAACCATGTAAGCCGGATATTGATTTCGCTTGTCTCTAATGTCAGCTTTTCAAAAATAGACCACGACTATTTAAAAGTATTATTTATTGTTAATTAATGTTAAACGAGGTAATATCACTGTAAGGAAAAATATAAAAAACTGTCTATGAAAAGAAAAATGCGTATGAAAATGCTTATCTCAGGACTGCTGGTAATTGCAGTCATAGTAATTTTTGCCTTTGTGCCTGATGTTAAAACATCGTCCACTTTGAAAGTAACTGGCGTTGAAACCGCTCAAGGCATCCAATTTATTGAAGCCGATTGGAACAAGGCCCTGGCAGAAGCTAAAAAACAAAACAAACTTATTTTCCTGGATGCGTATGCTTCCTGGTGTGGCCCTTGCAAACTGTTAAAGAAAAATACTTTTCCTGATAAAGAAGCCGGCGAATATTTTAACAGCAACTTTATAAACGTTGCTATTGATATGGAAAAAGGCGATGGCCCTGCTTTATCAGAAAAGTATTCAGTTAGTGCGTATCCAACATTAATTATAACCGATGCCAATGGTAAGATCATCACCTTCACACAAGGTTACATGAAGCCAAACCAATTGATTGACTTTGGCAAATATGGCATTACACAATCTAAAAAATAGTAGCATGAGTACATTGTTAAAATCGCTTGGTTTATTTACATACGAAAGTTATTTAAAACATTTTGAGGAATGGGTGAAAAACAGGGAAACAAGTTCACTGAATCCATCGCAGGCATTAATTGATTTTACAAAACTGAACCTTGCAAGAACACATCGAATTCATAAAACTATAGCGATAAGTGCAGCGCTAAAGAAAGCTGTTGAAAACCTTGAACATAGTTATACGTGGATGGTTATAACGGAAGCATGGTGCGCCGATAGCGCTCAAAACCTACCAGTAATTGCTGAACTAGCCAGGCTCAATCCTGACAAAATAAAATTTTATATTTTATTGAGAGATGAAAATCCGGAGTTGATGGAAAATTATCTTACCAATGGAGCAATGGCAATACCCAAACTAATTGCGGTAAATGATACTTTGGGGAAAGATGCTTTTATATGGGGCCCAAGACCAGCCCACGCCCGGGAATTATTAACTGCCTGGAAAAATAATCCTGAAGGAAAAACATGGGATGAGTTTGAAATGAAATTGCACGGCTGGTATGCAAAGGATAAAACAACCTCAATTCAGGAAGAATTCAAACATATTTTTTCAACATTACAATAGCACCTTAGCACCCACTTTAAATTTTACGAACTGATGGTAATTTAAGTGTAGATTAGCAATATTGAATGGTTAATATTTCACTATTAAACATTCACCCGCCAGATACCAATCGGTTCACAAATAGAACCTTTATTTTATTATTAACATAGCACTACTAATTAAAAAACATGAAAGCATTAAACAGCATTATCGTCAATCTGTTATTGTCGCTGGCTTTAACCGCCCAAACTTCACCACAAGGTATAAGTATAAATGTTAAAGCCCCCGACTTTATTGCCAAAGACCAAAATGGGAAAAAAGTATCGCTAAAAAATGAATTAAAAAATGGAGCGGTGGTGGTAGTTTTTTATCGTGGGCAATGGTGCCCTTACTGCAATAAGCAGCTGTCGGCACTACAAGATTCATTAAGTTTTATTATAGAGAAGGGTGCAACCCTAATCGCTATTTCGCCGGAAAAGCCAGCTAATATTTCTAAAACAGTTGAGAAAACAAAGGCTACTTATTCCGTGCTTTTTGATGATAGCCTTAAAATTATGAAAAGCTATGATGTGGCCTTTAGTTTAGATAGCACCACGATAGAGAAGTACAAAAAGTTTGGAATAAATTTTTATGATGCCAATGGCAGTAATGGTGCAGCTTTACCGATACCTGCAGTTTATATCATTAACAAGGAAGGGATAATTATATTCAAACATTTTGACCCGGATTACAGGAAAAGAGTTTCCGTTCAGGAGATTTTATTGCATTTGTAGATTCCATTTCAGGGAGATTGCTTATAACCATAGCACATGTTATTCATCAAATAGCATTTATGAAAAATGGCATAACAGAAGTTTCGGAAACTCAATTGCCGGATGGTTATAAGTAAATTCATTACGCATTTTCCTGCTTTTAATATGCCTACGTGTTTGGGCATAAAAAAATCCCTACAAATGTAGAGACTTAGTCTGTCGTCCTCCCAATACAATTTTCGAACTTTTTTATAGATGACTTGAAGCGGTTAGCAAATCTTGTAGCTTAATAATCAATACTTTACACGATTTCGACTTAATGTTCCAACCCGAAATTATAGTAAGTTAAAATTAGTCTGCAGGTAAATCCAGAAATCTTAAAATGATTGATGCTCGGAAAGTATATGTCTAGTTATTTGCTCCTCTACATAGGGTTGCGGTATTTTTTCCTGCTCAAGCCTATTTTTTGCAACTCTATCTTTCAACGATTGATATAATAGTGCCTCATCAATAGTCAAATTACTTAAAATAGCTGCTCTATTTTTCTCTCCGCTCCCAGCCAAATCCTGAAATTTCTCAAAAGTATCTGCATCCATCATTATACTTTTCGTTTGGGGGAAGTAACTGCGTATTTGATGCAGTATTTGAAACCCATGCTCATCAATATCCCCCCAGTAATAAATGTTTTTGGTGTTTAGCCATTGAACATTTTTTAAATAACTGATATTAAAGCCACCTCCGCTCCATATTGAGATGGACATAGGAAGATCTGGAAGGGTTAAGAAATTCATTTTGTTCTCAGCTATCAAAACATTGTTACAAGCCCATTCTTTTTTTTCAAATTCTGATAGCCGGATGCTTACATCCAATATACCATTACCTATCACCAAGCTTTTATCCAATACCCTGATTCTAATTAATGGCTCATCATGTTTCAAATAATATCGTTCTGCAAATTTTTTCTGTGCAGAATTTCTAATATGTAAAGGAATAAGGAAATCTAAAAGAGACTGCAGAAGGTAGGAATTGTCCTCAATAAATTTTGTATGTACGGCTACAGGTAATTGCCTGATGTACAGATCAGGCCTTGGGTTGTTCAAAAAATATTTACAAATCTTAATTACACTATCCCAATCTGTATCAGAAGAACATAATAGTATTGGATTCTCAATTACCCATAATTTTAACCCGGGTATTTGTCGTGAAAGTAATTTATAGTTCTCCTGAAATCTCAACCACTCCTTCTTTTTGCCTGTACAATGCAAATAATCTTCTACCGATTCAAATTCAATTGCATCCGGCAACTGATGAGCCCCGGATCTTCTAAAATTTTTATCCGCAGTCTTAACTAAATATCCAACTCCGCTGGTGTTCTTAGATTGCTTATAAAGATTTTCAATTTCATTCTGAATTACTTCAAACCTACTGGTAATATCACCTGATTTTACTTTTCCAATCCGATCTATTTGTTTTGGAAAAAATGGTTCATTATTAATACAGCTTATCAAAAATTGCTGCCACCACTTTAGTGCTACTTCTTTTATCTCTTCAGGTTTAATCATTGTTAGTATTAGTCTTCTTGCGGAGTAAACAGGCTATTGTGTTTTGCTTTCTCAAGCATATACTCCCCCTTAGTAAAATTACTCACCTGCGAATTATTACCATCCCGGTTGCTTACAAAATGGAAAGAGTTGACGTGACTTTCAATTATATGTATCTTCTGCAAAGGCGTTACAATCAGCAATTGAAGGTTAAGTTTTTTAAATAATTCCAACCCATACCTGGTGCTTTCGTCACTGCCCCTGCCAAATGCTTCATCAATTACAACAAAGCGAAAGCTGCGGCTTTTCACTTCGCCAAATTGAAGGCCAAATTGATAAGCTAAAGCACTTGCTAATATGGTATAGGCAAGTTTCTCTTTTTGACCGCCACTTTTACCACCTGAGCCTTCGTAAAATTCCTTTTCTGCATTATCAGCAGCATACCTTTCACTTGCATTAAATTCAAACCACTGTCTTACATCTGTTACAGTTGCCGTCCATTCTTTGTCAATACTTTCTGCACTTGCAAACCGGTCTAATATTCTTTTAACCTGCTCATATTTTTCCTCTGTGTATAATTCAGTATTGCTACTGAATGAATGTGTGTAACACTTCTTTAATTCTTCCCTGAACAGCCCCACGGCTCTATTTGGCGCAGCATCCATCAGGATAGTAATATAAGTACCCTGGGTAGCATTGTATTCTATTTGGTTCAGGTGTTTATTAATAACCTTTATTTTGAGTTTTATATCACTCTCGTGTTTCTGCAATTGATTATCGAAAACCGAAATGCTGTTGATGGTATTTTTAGTTAACTCGTCTTTAAACCTTTCTTCATGACGTTTTAAATCTTCGGAGTTTAATTTTTCATACTTTTTCATATATTCCACCCTGGCTTCTATATTTTCTGCCAGTTCACTATACTCAGCCTTTGAATGATCTTTTATTGATCTCATGCCTTTTTCAATAGCCGACCTTAATACTCCAAGCTTATTTCTTAATCTTCCCAGTTCTCCACTATTGCCTTCAAAAAGTCTTTTAAACTGATCCTGTATCTTGTCAATTGAAGAAAGAGTCAAATTTTTATCTGCTAATTTTTCTTCTATAAAAGAGAAATACTCTTCCTTGTTTACCTGAACTGATAGATTTATAATTTCCTCAACATCCAACAATTGCTTTTCAAATAATTTAATATCGCCTTTCAACTTTCCAATTTCCTCATTTTTCACTTTTTCTTTTTGTCTCAACTCTTCTATTTGCAGAACAAGTTCATCCTTCTTTTTATGAAGCAGGGCTAAGACATCGTTGTTAGTGAGCAACTCATGCCTCTCTTTTTCAAGGTCATGAATTTTTTCTACATGATACTGCCAATTTATACGTTCGTAATCTTTCAAAAAAAGAAGGTTACTGATTACGGTTTTTAAATCCTCATTTTCCTTTTGCGACTTTTCAATCTGAACCTTATTCGCACGGAGTACGTATATCTTTTCCTCCAGTTCCTCAATCAATTTTTCAAGAACCTCAATTTTTTCTGCGTTACTCCACCCCAACACATAATTGCGCCGATCATCCACTCTTCTTCTATCATCCTTGGTGTGCCTTATCTTGCCACTCTTTATTAAGCCCTGTTTTGTAATGCCATAAGAAGTATGCTGCAATTGACTAACATCCACACAGCGAAAATCACCAAAACTGCGTTGGAGGTAATTTTCAATCCAATCATAAAAAAAAGTATCTGGTTTAATATCTACTTTATAAACTACACTATCATCAGCCAAATCTTTCCTTACGTTAATTAAATTATCTGTATCCGCTTCCAGGTAAGTAAGCTTGATACCTTTTCCATCCTGGCCACGAAGTACATTGTCATTTACATATTTACTGACGCTGCGATAATAATCTTTATAAACAAGTAAACTTATGCCTGCATCCCTTAATAATTTCTCAACTGCTCCTTCCCAGAGTTGCTCATTTTCATTTACCTGCAACAGTTCTCCAACAAACGGTAAATCAGCTTCAGCAATTTGCAAATCTGAACATAACTGCAACCGGAAAGCAACGAGCCATCCCGGTATTTGAGTTTGCCGTTCTTTTAGTGATTCAAGCTCTTTTTTCTCCTCCTGTATCTCGCCTTCGTATTTTCGAAGCTCACTTATCACATCATCCCTTTGTTGCTTTAGATCAGCTTCTTTTAAAATACAGTTTTCATGTATTTCCTTTGCCCTTTTTATATTTTTTAAAAAATCATTTTCATTCGATACTGTGTCAAGTTTACATTGCTTTACCAATTTTTCATAGTCATTAAATTCGTCTTGCTTTTTTCCTTTGTCTTTTTCATGCTGCCTGATTTCATTGTCAATTTGCTCAATCCTTTTACCTCCGTTATTATCTATATCCTGTAAAATCCCAAGATGTTTATTGTCTAATTCATTTTTGTCATTCATTAGTCTCGTAAGAAGTTGCTCAGCTAAATCCAGGTCATCAGTTGTTGTTTCTACTGCCTTTGATATTAATTCTTTTTTCTGTGCTGCAAACCATGACGGAACAACTTCCAGCATCATGTCAATTTTCTCTATTTCGCTGCTAACTGAACCATACTCAACCGAGTTTTCAGTTAAGGGTTTTAATATCTGATGCTGCTCTCTTGCATTTACAACTGCATCGTGAGATTTTTTCAGGTCGTCAAACCGCTTTAGCAAAGCGGCAATTTGTTCTTTCACATCCGTTCGTTCAAGCATTTGCTCTTTTACAAAATCAGTTAAACTGCTTACTGATTTCATAGATACGGTTTGATAAAAGAGGTCAATTGCTTTATCGCTGTTCATGCCAAACAACCGCCTGAAGTGTTCACTATATTGAGTAAAATTATCATTGAACAATTGAACACCGTCTGTGTTCCGCAATCTTTTTCGCAATTCACCAATATCTGCAAAAGTGCTAAAATGCTTGCTGATACTTAATGGTACGGTGCTTATAATAAGTAGTTTGTCCACCTTCCCTTCTTTGCCAATCCAAAAAATTTGTGCCAGACATATATCTTCCCCATAACCTTCGTTATGAAAATTACCAATGATGACGGTATAAGTATCGTCCTCAGGCCTTAAATAGATTTTCTTTGCTGTTTTTGTTATCTCTTCTTTTTCTTTTTTAAACTCTCCTCTAACATAAGACAATAGATTACGCTCTTTCCCTTCTGCGCCAGCGGCTTTATTAAAAACTATTTTACTATGCGGCACTAATAAGCAGGTAAGTGCATCTACCAAAGTAGATTTTCCTGAACCTATGTCGCCAGTTAATAAAGCATTGTATCCATTGGGTTGAATTTGCCAACGAACCTTATTGAATGTACCCCAATTGAGTACCTCCAGATACTGAAGCCTAAAGCCAGCATTAATAGTACCATTTTCATTTTCAAACAATTCCATAATAAAGGTTTACTAATCGGTTATTTCCTTTTCGGCAGCATAGGTTTGCAATTTTTTCAATGTATCATCAATTACTTCTGCATTTACAAAACCTTTTATAATACGATGTATTTCATAATCGCCGCTACTATCATCCAGCTTTTTTAAAAAACCAATTTCAATAACCTTATTCATAGTAGTGATAATCTTATCCTGCTGCTTCGCTTCATCAGTAGCCGTAGGTAAAAAAGATTTCATCAGGTTTACTATTTCCTGCTGGGTTATAGTTGCTCTTGCCGTTCCAGCTTCTGCATCTCTTTCCAACAAATACTTACGCAATACGATACATAAAAGCGAAGTAAAAAAATTGAGTTGTCTTTTTTCTGCAATCTTTGGAACTTCCATTTCTTCTTCCAATTCAACCTGACGCAGATAGGCGTAGCCTTCGCTTTTATCAACATATACTTCAAGGCCAAGTGCAGAAAAATATTTTTTCACTTCTGACTCATAACGCAGCAGGTTTTCCCAGGCATCCCTTTGGTGGATATAAAGAATGCCCTTTAGCATGGTAATAAGACTTAAAGAATATTCCCGTATCATATTTTAGCGTTTAAAAATAACAAGTGGTGCTTCCAATTCAAATCTTTTTCCACTATCGATATTGAATATGTTTAATTTTTCTGTCCGGTCATTATTAATATAGTGTCTGCTATCTTCCGCCGCAATCTGCATATAGCCTAATATCTCTGCAGTTCCTTTTGCCGATTCATAATGGTGCAGTAACTCAGACAGAGACACTTGGGGTTTTGTCCGTAATATTGATTTCACATTATTGCGAAGCAAATCAATATCTATATAAAACTGCTCAAACAAAATATTGGTATTGGCATCTGCAGTTCCATCTTCTACCGGGGTTTGCTGAAATACAATTTTGACTGGTGGAGTAAATAGTGGTTTTTCCATTAGCAATACTGGTTTGATGACACTATCCACTTCCATCAAAATTTCCTGTGGGTCAATATCATCTTTATGCAGCATTAGTAAATATTCAATAGCTTCTATGCTCCGCAGTATATGCCTGCTTTCTGAAAGATTTTTTTGCTCTACATATTTTCTCAGTTGTTCTATCAATCCATCATTGCTACGATTTACTTTATCACCAGCATCAACAAGATTTGATTTTATCCTGTCCACAATTTGTTCCTGCTTCACTTCTTTTATCGCAGGAATGTTATTCAGTTTTTCAATCAATTGCTCCAGTTCTTGTTGCATATTTTCACTCATCAAAAATTCCCAAAAAGCTTTAAAACTTTTACCCTGATCAGTATCCCATAAAAAATCCTGCTGTTCAAAAATATTATCCAGCAAAATACCTTTTGCAACATTACTTTTTATAATAGTCTGTCGTGTCTGCGTATCCAGCTCCCTGAAATTCTCTTCCACCTGCCTGAAATCGGCAAGCAGCCGACGAGCCGTTTCTTCCGCCAAAAAATATTCTTCTTTTATTTGAGTATCTGATGGCTTTGCGTGGTTTCCCTGTTTTATTTTTTCTATTTCTTCATCAATCTTTTTCCGCTCCTCCAACAATTGCTGAATCCTTTCGTATGGCCCCGCAGTTTTATTTACTATTTGCTGCAATAAAGAAAAGAATTGCAACAACCTGCTGTGAGTTCCGACAAATTGCTGTTTGTTTAAATCTTCCAGCCACCGCAATGCATTTACTGAGGCTGGTGAAAGCTCATACACAGGCTCGTCCGTGGTTTCATAATAACGCCGCATATATCCTTGCTGTGCCCATTTTTGCAAATAGTCTATTGGCTGTTGAGAATAATCTTTTATTCCCTGCCGTTCTAATGAGAAAAGAAAATCGCCTAACAGGCTGATAAGTGCAGATTGTGTATAGGTTTGCTTTTCCAGTTGCTTAAATGCCAAATGAAAAAAACTAACCAGCAATGGAAAATGGTCTGCCCGGAGTATCTGCAGGGTTTTATCGTTGCGGTATATGGTTAGGGCTTTTTCGAAGTTCATTTTCTACATTAGGGTTATTTTTGCAATCAGGCATGAATTTAAGACTTTATAACCTTCTACATGAAAATCAGACATTCTTAATCGACCAACTCAACTATTTTGACTCCTTCCATTCTAGCTCCCCTTGTTACGAACTGTTCCTGAGATATTATTAGTCAACCTTTGCTAATTTACAGGTCCATTCACAATTGATTCCAAAATTTCAATTGAATTTGTAGCTAATTTCTGCAACCTTGGCTGCTGAATAATCAATGGATGGCCAGCAGTAAATATCTCTGTTGGGTTAAAATCTTCCTCAAAATCTGGATACCGAACTTTTGATACCAAAGGATACAAAATGAAACCGAGTATGTATATTTTGTAAAAAGCAGGGATAAATTTCTGTAGATATTCCCCAAAATCAATCATTGCATGAGCAAGTTCCTCTAAATTTATTGGGTCGTTAAAGAAAGTGTCAATTTCGTCAATGTCAATTTCAGGATATTTTTCTTTGAGCTTACGAAACAACGGCAATATGAATTCCTGAAACTTCTCTTTTAATTGCCTAACGAAATCATCTCTTGTTTCATTTGAAAAATCGGCAGCTTCACTAACTTCAAAATCTATTTCATCAATTAGTTCAGCTAACTCCTCCACAGTTATATCGACTATATTAAATTTCTGCCACTCATTTTTTATCTCCATTGATTTTTCTAAAGACTTAATGTAGGCCTTATAATCAACATTTGTATGGCTGGCAATAGTATCTACAAATTCTCTCACCTCAATCCTGTCATCTTTTAATATTTTCACTTTCTCTAACTGCAAGTTAATTCCCTTTTTATGAAGCTTAATATGGTCGTGGCCTAAATCTTTAATTTCGCCAGCTTTTATAAACTCATTAAAGATTGCGAAAGCTTTGTTCGCCTTCTCAACACCTTGTTGTAAATAAAAAGTCGATTGGAGATAAAGTCCGTTATCAAAAAGTAATTTACTGGCTACTAAATCGGATTTAGCAATTTCAATTAAGCTGTTTAAAAAATCTTCGCTTGTCATAATTTATTTGTGCTACTTATAGGCAGGTAAAATTTCTTTAATCAGGATAATATTTTTCAGTAATGTTCCTTCCTTCTTTACAATCTCATTGAGTATTTTGATATACTCTTTATCTATAGACGGTAAATACTTTTTAAAATTAGTCAAGAATTGATGGTAAGCTGATAATGCTTCAAACTTATTGGGATGGAAGGAATAATAATCATTTAGCACTTCATTAGTTTGTAAATCGTTTAGTATTGACTCTTTTAAAAAATTAAAATTCCGATTTGCAAATTCGATACTTTTTCCTTTCCTTGATGTTATTTCTTTTATGTCATTATGAAACGCCGTAAGGTCTCCGGGTAAATTTTGAGCCACTTCCAGGCAAACATATTCAGCATTGCAATACTCCAGTAAAAAACTCTTCTCAAAAGCTTTAATGTCGGCCTCTATTGCTTTCCGCTGTTTACTATCCAGTTTGTTTATAAGTTCAAAGTAGTATGCAAATTCTGAATAGGTAATAAAATTTTCATACTTTCTTTCTCGATGAAGTTTAGTAATGTTTACCAAAGGGTTCTTTAACTCATAAAATATTTTTAGTAAATACCTTAAGTCCAGCAACAAGTCAAAAGATTTCAATTTAAAATCTTCATCAAACCCAAAGTGCATGAATTTATTTCTCAATCGTGGGATGTGGTATTGGTAGTAGTCGAAATAAATATTGCTCAGTTCAGAATACGGCCTGGCAAATTCAACTTTATCAGGCAGTGCCTTTCTGGTAAATTCAATGGCTGGATTTAAGATTAGATACATCTCAGAAAATAGCCCTTCTATTTGTGTTAGTGCAAGGGAATAGAAACCAATCCATCTTTTAGCTTTGAATAGTTTACCCAGTTCATTAAATATTGGCTTTCTGTCATTTGCCAATGGAAGATAAGAAAGGTAGAAATCTAACTCCTGCAATGCGCCTAAGGGTTTATGCTTTTTGAATAATTTTCTATAGAATAAAGTTTTGTTTGATGCATACAGTTTCTGAAGTTTTGAATCCTCGGAAAAAGCAAAATCAGCTACTTTGTTTGCTATTAAGTCTATCTCTCTGTAGTCGAAATAAGGATATGAAGAGTAGGCGGCAAAATGGTATGGTCTGTCCCTAAATCTTTCTGTCCATGCAACCATACTACGTAAATTTGGAAACCAATAGTTTGCCTTTGCAATAGCTCTTTTTTTCAATCCATTCAGGTAATAGTCTATAATTATCCTTTGCTCTTTTATGCAACGGTTATAAAAATCAAACTCTATTCTTTCCTCATGATTTTTAGGCTTGGCATTTTTTGACAGCAACGATTGAATGTAAGAAGTAGATTCATAATACTTGACCAGATTATTAATTTGCTCCAAATCTACTTTAACTATTGCTTGTAGCTCCCGGTAACAAAGCCCTGGTGGTTTTTCTAACTGAAGGTAAGTTTGCAAAAATATTTTTTGTGGCGTTAGTTCCTTTTCTTTTGACTTGATTTCGGTTATAGTCCCGTCATCATTAAAGATAGAAAGCCTCCCTTTTAAGATAGGTAGAAACGAGAATAATTTATTACAAGCATTTTCAATTGAATTTATCTCATTCTTTATAGTCTTATTAATTGGATGAATACCTTTCATTACCTGAAAGATAAATTCTTGCTCATTGGTAATTTCAAACATAGAATCACTGAGGTAATCAAAAACTAACTGACGGAGCGACCGAATATCATTTTTACGTTTCTTTAATTCGTAAAGATTTATTTTCTTTCGTTGCTTCATTGTACCACTTTCATGTAATAAGACATTTTATAAGCTACCTACCGGTTAACTCAGCGGCGGCTTCAATCCAGACAGAGAAATTTTTATACCCATTATCGCTAACCCAATCATATCCTTCATCAAATAAATCAGAAAATTTATAACTCCGCCCGCCTTTGTATTTATTGAACCAACCATCTTCAAAGTAAAAACTATTTGTAGTTCGATTATTATCGGTTAGTAAATCCTGAAAAGGTTTCCACTTTCTATCTACTAGTTCAAAAAAAGTAAGTCTTTTACAATCTGAACTCACATCAACTAAGAGCCTCTCAAGGGGATTAACTCCTTTGGATTTAATCCCCTCATTTTTTGATGGGATGCGGTTGATATATAATGGCAATATGCCTTTTCCTTCAATGAAACTTTTTACTATTTCATATTTTACCCATCTACGACTATAAGTATCTGAGCCTACTAATACAACTGAAACAGATGAACCTTTTAACCCGTTTTCTATTAATTGCTTTAAAGCACTAGAACCTTTTTTCTCTGCCTCTTCCCACATTGATTTATCTATAAATTTTGCATCCGAGTTACGCATAGTAAGCCAACTATTCCGAACAACATTTGCACGAAAAGAGGAAACATCTTTATAATCAAAACTAAAAAAAATTGAACGTGCCATTATCTGCCTGCTTTTTTTGCTGCTGACACAATCCATGAACCCAAATTAGAGTAACCATTATTATCAATCCAATCATAACAAGTGTATTCATTACTAAAGTACACCGCATTTCCATTAGCATCTTTTCCAATTTCGCCAAACATATTTGACCCTTTAGAACTTGTATTGCCGTTTCGGTCTTTCAATTGGTGTATGTAAATGCCTAACATTCCATTGCCTTTTTGATAGCTTTTTTGTAACTCATATTTTACATACTCCCGATTGCTTGTTTCTGAACCAATTAAAACTACAGTTACGGAAGTACCTTCAAGTTGCTTATCAATCCAGCGTTTGATAGCGGCATCTCCACCCTTCTTTACCTCCTCAAAATCAGCGGCATCTACAAAACCGGCTGCCTCTGTATCTGGTTTAGTAACCCAACTGTTTCTAACAATGTTTGCTCTCCAAACATCAGTTTCGTAATGAAAACTAAAAAAAGCTCTACGTGTCATAATTATTTATTTATAGTTTGAATGATTGTAATTATTTTTTTAATTATTTCTTTTTCAGATAAAGTTGAAGATGACAATTCTTCTATCAAAGGAATTATCCATTCGCTCCCTCCATAATATTTTGCAGTTTCTTTATTTATTAAAGAATAAATTTCAGAAGTGATATAACCTGTGCAAGCAATAGGCAAAGGAATTAATCCGTTCTCAATCGCTATTTCAAATTCCCTTTTCACACCATTGGCAAGAATAATTTTCCCATCATTATCTTTTTTATTTCCAAAAATTATTATTGATATACCTGCCAATGAAATCATTTTCTGCCGATAGTCTTCCCATAAATCGGGCAACTTTTTATCGCCAGTTTCAAATTGTGGAAAGGGTCTCATTATAAGTTGGTCTTCTGAATACTTTTCTGGTTTATCATATATTGCCTCCAGTGCTCCATTTATTACAGCACTCCCAACTCCCCAGCCAAATCCATTTACAATATTAAAGCCTGCGTTAATTATTGCTTTGCTTAATTGATGTATAAATCCCTGGGCTTTATTTCTATCCCACGTTCCATACTCTTCTGCACTCCCAGAAATAAAAACTGTTCTCTTTCTAAATTTTGTTTCAATTTCTGTGAGAATTTTGGTTATATCATCATAATCTTCGATAAGGATTGCTTTTATTTTGTACCGCTTTAAATCACCAATCATTAACTGTTGTTTTCTTACATTGTATTTGTGAATTTCCGCATCCTCAGTTGCTTTTTGCGACTGTTTTTTTATAAAACAATAATGTTGACGGCTATTTTCGCCAAATTGAATGTTAAGCCTGCTAAGAACATAATCCAAATTAGGGTCGGTAAAACTGAATCCAATAAATAAAAATGTTTTAGAAATCAAGTCTCCGCTTAGTGCAGTGATGAAAGGCTCATGGCTTTTATAATACGATTCGTATTGTTCCTTAGTTAATATTGCATCGGCAGGATGGTCAACATCTCCGTGCATTTTATAAACAACAACATCTCTTTTTGGTCTTGTGTTAGCAAGCTGCTTATTTTCATGTTTTACATCAACCACTTTATTGGCCAATTTTAATGATGACTCAATTAAAGTATCATAATTAGTAGTCCAATAGGTAGTGATGGGAAGCCTTGCCAAAATTTGATGATTCTCTGTAATTTGAGCTTGCTCTGTAAATTCTTCAAGAATTTTTTTATTTATTCTTCCTTTGCCTCTATTCTCGTTTACATGATACTGTGCTAATGATATTAGATCATGCTCTTTATCGACACTTAAACCTAACTCATCTGCAATATCCCTCAATAACTCTGGCCAATTAACATAGCCAGCAGGAATTGACATGCCTGCGCCTGAGAAAATTGCAACATTATTTTCTACCAAATCGTTTACAAAATCTTTTATAAATGATTCTATTTCTTTAGTCATTGTCATCTTTGAATTGGTTTAGTACCACTAATCCAGCCGTTATATTTAATGTATTTAGTTGAGGTTTCATGAACCCATAAGTCATACTCATTTGTGCCTTGTGCGGTATCAATTTGAATGTAAAAGTATATTCCTAAATATTCAGAACCTTGAAAATTACTCTTATTAGCTTTCGAAATCGGAAGTACTGCAACTGTGCCTTTAATTCCATCAAAATATCCAAGTTCCCAGGGCATCCATTTTGACCCGGAAGCATTTTCTGAAAACGCATAAATTAATGTATTACATTGTTGCATTCTTTTTTGCAGTAATAAAGCTGTCTCTCTTGTGACATTGGCTCTATTTAATTGAGGGTCTTCTATCCAATCAACATAAACTGTATATCCCAAATCTTCAATTTCTAACTTTAGTCCTGCCACCAAACCAGCATCGCCTGAACTATGAGAAAGAAAAATATCATAGGTCTTTGTTGTTTCAGAAAATAACCGTTGTTGCTTAATGCTTTCATTAAGTATCGTCTTTGCTTTGGTTTCAAAAGTTTCATTTCTTGAAGCACTTTTAATTAATTCGTTTCTTACCCGATTTCGTAATCGTTCTTCTGTAAATAGAGCCATTCATTTAAAGTTTACTTTCAAAAATAATCAAAACATAACAAAAAATGCTAAAATATACTAAATATTTTAGCTTCTCGTTTTTTCTGAAACAGCGGTAAACATTGAAACCCGGTGCTTTTAAGAAAACCCTTTCAATTATGAAATATCATCCCTACCCAAACAACTTCCTAACCTTATCCTGCAATAGTTTCTTATCCGGCAGCTTAGTTTGATACTCAGCAACCATTGCTGGAGAAAGATAACGATTCATAGCATATTCCACAACCGCATCATCTTTATACCTGCAGAGTAAAATACCAATGCTGGGGTTTTCATCAGGCTTTTTTACATCTCTATCCAATGCTTCCAAATAAAAGTTTAATTGCCCTAAATGTTCTGGCTTAAATTTATCAGCCTTCAATTCAAACGCAGCCATACAGCGCAGGCTTCTATGATAAAATAGAAGGTCAATATAAAAATCGCTGTTGCCTACTTGTAAACGGTATTCTTCTCCAATAAATAAAAAGTCTTTACCTAATTCAAGTATGAAGGTTTTAAGCTGTGCAATCAAAGCCTTTT
>JAYTTM010000715.1:0-1326 GCA_043745055.1 Chitinophagaceae bacterium
CCATACACTATACCCTTTTGTACGATCTAGCGTAGGGAAGAGTTGCCAACATTTGTTTTCATCAGTAGCTGAAACAATAATTTCTGTGAATAATTTCATGTATTATACTATTTTGGGTTTAACGAAGAGATTACTTTTTACCATTCGAATTACCTGTACTGCACGCAATCAAAACAATTATATAGCATACTATGCCAGCAGCGGCAAGCGCAAGGAAAATAATGAGTAATATTATTAATAAAGTGTTGCGGAGCCAAACTATTTTTATCCATTCGGTTAACCAAACGGCTAAAGACATTAAATGCCCGTATAGCATAACACCTGCTAATATTGCGCAAAAAATATAAAATACTAATAGCATAATAATAGAATTAAGGAGTTGAGTAGCAATATTAGTTACCGAGAATGTCACCTGTTTAAAATGGGAAATATATCATGCTCTCTTCTGGAATCCGATTAATTGAGATTGCTTATTATTGAATGAATACATTTCTTCTGCACAGGCAATATTTAATCTTGTATAGATATCTACATTCGATGTTAGTAATTGCTCTATCAGAATCTTTTTTTTCAGATTCATTATCTGGCCGCCGGTTAATGGATATTTTTCATTGAGGTTTTCAAGAAACGCCAGTTCCATATCAGGAAAAGCTTGTTGCAATATTTGTAATCGTATTTGTGGTTCAGGGCTCCTATACTCAATCTTATATAAAAGTCTCCTGTTAAAAGCTTTGTCTAAGTTCGAACATAGATTAGTGGTTGCAATAAATATCCCTTCAAATTCTTCCAGCTCTTGCAATAAGATATTCTGCATAGTATTGTTCATCTGATCAACACTTCCGTTAACGTCTATTCTTCTAGATAAAACTGCATCAGCCTCATTGAATAATAATATTGGGTCTTTTTCGAAATATTTCCTTGCAACATTATATTCCTGAAATACGCAATGAATATTGCGTTCGGATCCACCCACCCATTTATCCTTTATTTTATCAATATCAATCTTAAAAATATGACGGCCTGTTTTTTGCGCTAGATGTTTTACAGTAGCAGTTTTGCCTGTGCCGGATATTCCATGCAAAAGAATGGTAAACCCTTTGGTTAGTTGTTTTTCTTGTAGTTTTTGACACAGCACTTTATATTTTTCCTCTGTTAATGCATTTTGTAATAATTCTATCTGATAGCTTTCTTCGGTATTATAAAAAAGCTTCTCTTCTTTTATTGTTTCACATGTAATAAGTACTCCTCTTTCCGGCCTAAATATTTTATTAACCAGCATGCTATCTTCGGTAAAAAAAATAGTACTAGATTTATGAGTAAGGTGAA
>JAYTTM010000716.1:0-1324 GCA_043745055.1 Chitinophagaceae bacterium
CCACAGTCTGAAACTGCATAAATCTTTTTTACAACTGGTTTGCCAGCTTCCATAACTACCTCGCAAACCTGTGCCACGTAAGACAAATGCGAATAATAAACACTAAATCCCTGAAACACGCCTGGCTTTTTACCCCAACCTGCTTTTTCAGCAGCCATCTTTATAACAGCTTCCATCCGGTCGATACTGTATTTAATAGCTCCTACAGGTGCTGTTCTGGCTTTTGCCAGTAAATCGAGCCTGAATTGTACGGGATCTTTACCTGCAGCCTCCGCAACTTCATCCAAAAAAGATTGTTCGGCGAAGCCTAAAAAATTGGTGATGGGTGCTCGCCATGCACCGGTTGTTATCGGCGATTTATGCTCCAGGGTTTCAATCAATAAATTATCTACTGCACCTGATGGGAAATTATCTTCTCTGGTTGTATTACCAGCATTGATGCCCACTCCACGACATTTATATCCAATCAAATTACCGTTGCTATTCAGCGCCGCTTCAAAGCGATAACGCACTGCTGGCCGGTAACTGCCGCCTGTAACATCATCTTCTCTTGTCCATATTACTTTTACCGGTGCTTTAATAATGCTGGATAATTCAGCAGCTTCTACCACATAATCAAACTTCAGGCGTCTGCCAAAGCCACCGCCGAGTCTGGTAATTTCCAATGTAATTTTATCTTCGGGCATACCCAATAATTTGGACACTGCACTGCGTGCACTGGCGGGTGTTTGTGTAGGGCCAATCAATTCAATTCCATCGGCTCTTACATCTGCAAAAAAATTCATCGGCTCCATTGGAGCATGTGATAAAAATGGACACTGGTATTCTGCTTTTACAATTTTTGCAGCCGAACCGAATGCTGCTTCAACATCGCCATTCTTTCTTTTAGTATCAAACTTTCCGGTATCCAGTAATGTTTTAAAAATATTGTTATGATCTGCTGTACTTTCAATAGCACCTTCATTTTCGTATTCAATCTTCAATAATTTTCTTGCCTTCATTATTTGCCAGGTAGATTTGCCCACTACCGCCACATTGTTTTTAAAAACCACTACATCAACAATTCCGGGCATGGCTTTGGCCGCAGCGCTATCCACCGATTTTATTTTTGTACCAAAAGATTCAGGCCTTTGTATCATGGCAAACAACATACCCTCCCTGTAAAAATCAAGGCCATAAAGCGGCTTGCCTGTAACGATACTTTTATTGGCTACATTTTTAACCGGCTGACCGATTATCTTAAAATTACTGCGGTCTTTTAGTTTAACATCTTTAGGTACAGGCAACAGGGAAGCAGGCTCAGCCAAAGTCCCAAAATCTAATT
>JAYTTM010000717.1:0-4857 GCA_043745055.1 Chitinophagaceae bacterium
TGTGGGCTGGACAAGCATCGCTGAACTTTTGTTTGTTATCTTTTACTTTCATATCTTTATTTATCAGCGGTTGGGGGCGGACACAGCAATGAATTCCCTGCCTGCAGCAATACCCGACCGTTGTACGTCACCCTAAACGACATCCTACAAACATTTAAACATCCAAGACTTTGCCGACACGACCCAACGCACCAAGTCAGGCACATTTGCAAGGCACACAAAGCCGTCACACAAAAGCCAACCTTGCAAAAGAGCCTGCCTTGCGCCAACGCACAGCCCACCCCAGCGGACGGAATTTTATCGGCTTCAACTTAATACATCAGCAACAACTCAATATTCAGCACTAAAGCCCACCCACCACCCCATTTGACCAAGGTTTCCACATCTGTTAATAAATTTCTAGGGCTGACAATTGCTAATTTCAAATTATCATTTTATATTTGACACATATTGTCAAGTCAATATTTTCAAATTGAAAACAACAGGCGAAATAATTAGAGAACAAAGAGAGGCAAAAGGACTGTTTCTTAGACAAGTTGCAGCTCAACTTGACATAGACGTTGCAATACTTAGCAAAATTGAAAGAGGAGAAAGAAAAGCAACGAGAGAACAAATTGCAAAATTGGCTGACATTCTCAAATTAAACAAAGACAATTTATTAATTCAGTATTTAAGTGAAAAAATTGCTTATGAAATTGCAGACGACGATTTGGCAAATGAAGCATTAAAAGTTGCCGAAGAAAGAGTTGAATATTTAAAAGCTCACAAGAAAAAATGATGAGAGAAAAGAAAACAGTATTGGATTTATTTTGTGGTTGTGGTGGACTTTCATACGGTTTTATAGAAGCAGGTTACGAAGTGCTTTTAGGTATTGACCATTGGAAAGACGCAATTATAACTTTTGAAAAAAATCACAAAAAATCACTTGGGCTTGTAGCGGATTTGTTTAATGAAACAGCAAAAGAGATTAGCCAAAAGACAGGAATTAAAAAAGTTGATTTAATTATTGGAGGACCGCCTTGCCAAGGATTTTCGGTTGCAGGTAAAAGAATTGTGGATGATGAAAGAAACAAACTTTACAAATCATTTGTAAGCTTTGTTGACTTTTATAAACCCAAAGCATTTTTAATGGAAAATGTACCAAATATAGTTTCAATGGGACAAGGTGTTGTAAAAGACAACATAATAAAAGACTTTGAAAAGTTGGGCTATACTGTAGTTTATAAAGTATTAATGGCTTCTGAATTTGGAGTACCGCAAAATAGAAAAAGGGCTTTTTTTATTGGTACAAAAGGAAAGGAAGAGTTTAGTTTTCCAAAAACAAATACACCTAAATTAATTGCTTCTAAAGATGCTATTTCTGACTTGCCTGAAAAATCATTACCAGATGGCAAAGATTATTCTGTAAAACCAAAGTCTGAATATCAAGAATTAATTCGAAAGGGTTCTAAAGGAATTTACAACCACGAAATAACAAATCATAGTGAACAAACAATTGAAATAATTTCAATTGTGCCCGATGGTGGTAATTACAAAAATTTACCATTAGAATTACAACAAACAAGAAATGTACATATCGCTTGGACAAGGTTAAATAGTAATAAACCAAGTTTTACAATAGATACAGGACACAGACACCATTTTCATTACAAGTTCAACAGAATACCAACTGTTAGAGAAAGTGCAAGAATACAGTCTTTCCCCGACAGCTTTATTTTTTTAGGAAGTAAAACGAGCCAATATAAACAAGTGGGTAATGCTGTTCCGCCAATTTTGGCAAAAGTATTAGCCGAATCATTGAAGAAATACTTATGAGTAGTAAAAAGAAATATAAAATCCCTGACGAATACTTTTTTCGTTTACATCACGTTAGACCACGTTTCAAAAATGATGTGGAAGAGGTTTTGCTATATGTTGCTACCTCAATTTCTGAAATGGAAACTTTACCCGAAAAAGAATTTAATGCTGACTTAAATAAGGTACTCTTTGGCTTCAAAAAAAATTCTACTTCTACTCAAAAAACTATTGATAATTGGAGAACAGAAATATCTGCATTGTTTGGTTTTATACAAGAAAAAGACGGCTATCTTCAACCGAGTAAAACTGCAATCAGATTAGCAGATAATCAGTATTTAGACGAATTCTTTAACTACTTTTTATATTCATTTCAATATCCAGGCGGACACATAAAATCTCATAATGTAATAAAGCAAATTGAAGCAGGTGTAAAGTTTAAACCTTGCAATTATATCCTACAGCTTTTAAGTGAAGGCGAAAAAATAACAGGAAAACCTTTTAGTATAACTGCAGAGGAATTGACACAATGTGCTTATTTTGATTTAAGGGTAACAAGAGATGGTAAACACCCAAAAGAAGTTGCAAAACTCATTTTGAAAAATAGAAGTGAGAAAATTGACTACGACCATCATTACGAACAATTAAAAAATGAAAAGACAGGTGAGTTTCCTTCAAATGGCGATGTATGCAGATATGCAGGCGACATCTTGGATTATATGGTTTTGGCTAACTTACTTCAACATAAGGGAACAGGTTATTACTATTATTTGAATGATGAAAATAAGGAAGCGATAAACTATCATTTAAATAATCCTAAATGGTTTAACCGATACGACAAGTTTTACAAAATAAAAGAAATAACCAATCCTCAAATTTCCGAAATTGAGGAAACTTGGTTTTCATATGTAAATAGTTTCAACAACATTGAAGCGTTTGCACCACATTTAGATAAAGCCGAAGCTGAGAGTATTTCAAACCTCATTCAAGAATATTATTCAAGAATGACAGGTGATAGAAAAGTGCCTACAAAAATCATTGGAGATTATGGCGAAAGCTTGATTTTAGCACACGAATATTTACGAACCAAAGACAAAACAAACAGGCAGCATTTAATAAATAAAATGCCTACACCGCTTGGTGTTGGTTACGACATTCAAAGTGTTGAAATTGAAAAGAAGAAACGATATATTGAAGTAAAAACTACCAAATCAAGAAAAGCAATTAATAACAATCGTTTCAAATTAACACCAAACGAATGGGACACAGCAGAAACAATGGGAGTAAATTATTTCATTTATTATTTGGTTGTAAACGATATAGAAAAAAACATTTTTGTTATCCAAGACCCAGTAAAGCAATACGAAAAAGGTAATTTAAAAATTGACAAAAACTTAGTTGTAGAATTTTCAAAAACAGCAGGACAATGGCAAAAACTAATGGAAATAAAAAACTAAGAGTTGCTTCACTTTTTTGCGGATGTGGAGGAATGGACTTGGGCATTCAAGGAGACTTTTCATATTTAGGAAAGCACTTTGAAAGCCTTCCGTTTGAAGTTGTGTATGCAGCAGACAACGATTTATATGCAACAAATATTTACAACAGTAACTTTTCTCATAAATGTGAATTGAAAGATGTGAGAGATATTATACCAAGTGAAGTTCCTGACCACGATATTTTATTGGGAGGTTTCCCCTGTCAATCATTTTCAATAATTGCACAAAATCCTCAAAGGCTTGGTTATAAAGACGAGAGAGGGAAACTTTTTTTTGAAATGGTTAATGTACTCAAAGTAAAACAGCCACGATTTTTTATTGGGGAAAACGTAAAAGGTTTGCTTTCAGCAAACGATGGAAAAGCATTTCCAATGATTATTAAAGAATTTGAAAAAGCAGGTTATCACATTCACCATAAACTTTTAAATGCTTCTGAATTTGGTGTTCCTCAAAAAAGAGAACGGGTTTTTATTGTAGGCTTTAGAGAATTTGACGATTATTTTAATTTCCGTTTCCCTCTACCCAATACTCTAAACGGTGCTAAGGTTAAACTAAAACAAGTAATTGACAAAAAAGCAAACAAAGACGACAAGTGGTTTTTTAGTCAACGAGCCGTTGATGGAATGCTTAGAGTAAGAGAAAAAATGAATAAAGGACGAGTACAGGATTTAGAGCAACCTTGTAATACTATAAGTTCACATCTTGCAAAAGTTAGTTTAAATGGGACAGACCCAGTTTTGATGATAGACGACCGTTATAGACGACTAACACCAAGAGAAGCTGCAAGGATTCAATCATTTCCCGAAACTTTTACATTGGACACTGTTTCTGAAAATAGACAATATAGAGCTATTGGAAATGCCGTTCCACCAGTTTTAATGTGGCAAGTCGCAAATGCTTTGACAAAAAGTTTATTAGCGTACACACCAATAAAATTAAAAGAAAAGAAAAATATTTTGACAGAAGTATAACCAACACACCAAGTCAGGCACATTTGCAAGGCACACAAAGCCAACACACAAAAGCCAACCTTGCAAAAGAGCCTGTCTTGTCCCAACGCACAGGCAACACTCTGCGGTTGGACACAGACCCACATTGTAGATGACCGAGTAGAAGGGCGAACACATAACAGGGGGTTTTATGCTATGCTGGCAGACGTAGTAACAATGAGCTGCATATCACTATCAACTAATATCCGGCTGTCGAATTACTATTTAGCTTTTTGTTGTTAACTTCAACTTCAGTTTTTCAAATCGGCAGCGGTTTAGGGCTGGACATTCAATGAATACCAGCACAGCAGAAAGCCCTGTCCGTTGGTAAAATTTTCTCATCAGACCTAAAGTTCAAATCAATACAACCCTTAGTATGAAATACTTTTTTACGTTTTTTATAATGTGTACCATAGTATCCTGCAATGGGAAAAGAAAATCCGAAAAAAATAGTGCAGATCAGGTTAACTATGAATTGATAAATACCTGGCCTGCATTTGGTGAAAACTTTAACCTTGGCCAACCAACTGGCATTGGTGTTGATAAGGACGATCACATATTTGTTTTTCACAGAGCGG
>JAYTTM010000718.1:0-1322 GCA_043745055.1 Chitinophagaceae bacterium
CTATCACCTGCCACGAATTATCATTGCTCCCATCATCTACCATTATTACTTCATAGCTGTACTGATTGGCCTGCATAACCCGGTCAATCCAGGCAGCTAATTCCGGAAGACTTTCATCTTCATTAAATAAAGGAACTACAATTGATATATCCATATTTTTCCCCATCCCCCAAAGGGGAATTTATTATTAACGGTTTTCGTTTTCTTTATTTTTTGTACTCAAAAAGCCTGCTCCTATAACTGAAACCAGTGCGCCAATAATTAAATACCTGAACATAGCTGATGATATCATGATCGGCATAAACAGTTTCTTTAATTGTTTTGCATTTTCTTCAATTTCCCTTGGCAGGTGGTTTCCCTCTTCCAATATCAGTTTATTGTTCTCTATAATTTTATCGTCTCTAAAATGGATGTTGATTGTAAAAAAAATGTATGTAAAAATGGCCATCAAAAAAGCTACTATAACAAAAGTTTTAAAGCCAGCAGAAAAATAATCCTTAAAAGATTTGCTTTTAATATTACTTTTAAAAAGCGACAGCAGACTCCATACTATACCAGCAACAAAAATCAGATAAACCACCAATTGAAAATTACTTTCCACCGGCAATTGTAATACATAAAAAGAAATAAGCGAGGCTGCTATCATGAGCGAACCGGTTATTAATCCGATGTATTGAACTTTTAAGGTTTTCATGTATTTAGTACCAGCTGGTTTTTATTGATGATACCAAGCACTTTCCCTTTCATTTTTGTTCCGATAAAAGCAGAATTATTTGATTTTGATTGAATCATACTCCTTTCAAAAATATATTCCTCAAAAGGATTGAACAATGTTAACGAAGCAGCTGTTCCTTCTTTTATTTCGGGAATGGGCAAGCCAAATATTTCTCTTGGTGCAACACTTAACCTTTCAATTAAATCACCAATTGACCATTCACCATTCACCATTGACCAAACTGCTCCAAACAAACTCTCCAGCCCGATCATGCCATTTTTTGCATATTCAAACTCACATTCCTTATTATCAATGTGATGAGGTATATGATGAGAGGCAATGCAGTCAATAGTTCCATCTACTAAAGCAGCTATCAGGGCAGCCCTGTCTTTGGAAGTTCTTAGCGGCGGGTTTACTTTCAGGTTGGTATCATACTGCTGCAAATCTTCATCACAAAAGAGCAAATGATAAGGTGTAACAGAACAGGTAATACTGATACCGTTTTGTTTGGCTTTTTGTATATATTCCACACTTTTTGCTGAGGATATACCTGTAAAATGCAATTTACTATTGGCATAGCTGGCCAGTTTAATATCTCTGGCAACAA
>JAYTTM010000719.1:0-1321 GCA_043745055.1 Chitinophagaceae bacterium
TGCCAAACCCTAAAATAGGTTGACTAAAAATTAAACACTTTTAGCAACACTATGGCTTACATTAAAAAGGCAGACCGCCGAAAAAACCAGTATCAAAAAGTCAGTTTCGACTTCAAACTTTCTGTCATTGACGAAATTCACAATGGGCTTATTTCCATCAATCATGCGGCTAAGGTTTACAACATTTCCCGAAGTTCCATTGCTTATTGGATGAAAAAATTGTCGTCCTTTACGCAAACAAAAAAAGGCATGAGTTTAAAAGAAGAAAATAAGAAATTAAAGGAACGCATCGAAGCCCTGGAGTTCATTAAAGACCTACAGCAGGATATTATTGTTGACTTTGAAAAAGTAACGGGGCAGGAATTATCAAAAAAGTACTTGCCCGAAGCATTAGCAAACGAGATAACCAGAAAGAAAAAAAAGCTTACAAAATAAAATGGCTATACGAATGTTTCGGGCTTAGCAAACAAGGGTATTATCAAAAAATAAAAACCAATAAACTAAAAGAAATGGAAGCTGTTGCCATTAAAAAAATGATAGAGCCTATCCGTAAAATAATGCCCAGGTATGGTACTGAAAAACTGCACCTCGACATTGCAGACAAACTCACAAAAAGTAACATCAAAATGGGCAGGGACAGGTTTTTGAAGTTTTGCAGGGAACATCATTTATTGGTACCCAGAACCCGTAGAAGCTTTATCACCACTGATTCCAATCATCATTATCACAAGTCGCCAAATCTTATCAAAGACCTTGATGTTACCCATGCAGAGCAGGTTTTTGTTAGCGACATCACCTATATAAAACTTGAAAACAGGCACAGCTACCTGGCGGTGGTTACCGACCTGTACAGCAAGAAAATAATGGGCTATAAACTAGACGACAACATGAAAACATCACTCGTAAAAGATGCCCTGCAAATGGCTGTAAACAACAAACAGCATGGCACGTCGCAAACCATCCATCACAGCGACAGGGGTATTCAATATTGCTTTCCCGAATACACCAAATTTGCTGCCGATAATGGGATGGTATTAAGCACAACAGAAAAATATGACCCCTATGAAAATGCAGTTGCAGAAAGAATAAACGAAACACTCAAGTATGAATTTGGGTTGATAAAAACAATACCTACTCTGGAAATAGCCAACAAAATGCTGAAGCAGGCGGTGGATATTTACAACAACAAAAGAAGGCATCGTTCCTTAGAAATGGCAACACCAGCTTTTGCTCATACAAACCAAAAACACAGCTACAGGTCTTATAAAATGAAGGCTGACAGGAATGTTGATAAGTCTGAAAAAAATCCTTAAAAGATTTT
>JAYTTM010000720.1:0-1319 GCA_043745055.1 Chitinophagaceae bacterium
GTAAGGTCTTTTTAGGATACGGATCTGGATTTGATAAGTTCGGGTTTTTTTAACATCACAAAGATAACCCCTGTAAAAGCACCAGCGAATAGCTAATGAGAAACAGTTGTTGTAATTATTATACTACATTAAAAATGCTTGCAGCAGTGTGGGTTTATCTTTTAAAAAATTTTAAAAAACACTCAACGGCAGGTTTTGGCACAATAAAAAAGCCTCCAATGATGAAGGCAATTTTTTCGATTTAGGTGGTAAGCTGGTGTTAAGCTAGGATCAGGATTTGATAGGATTGGACTTTTTTATCATCACAAAGATAGCAACTGAAAACCCACCAAAGAATAGCTATAGACTACTTGCTGTTGTCATTGTTTTTCGACAATACCGAATACATTTTGCATGGTATGCTTTACTGAAAAGTATTCTTGATAACTACTTACTTCGGATTTTGAAATAATAAAAAAGTCTTCAAAAATGAAGGCCGATTTTTTCGGTTCAGGTTTTAAGTTCGCTGTAGGATAGGATCAGGATTTGATAGGATTAGACTTTTTTAACATCACAAAGGTATCAGCTTTAAACCCAACAGGAAATAGCGATAGACTATTTTTTGTTGTCATTATTTTTCGACAATGCTTTTGCTTTCTAAATTTATGATGATAAACTTTCATTATGACTTTCTCAAGTTTTTAAAAAATGAAAAAAACCTTCAAAAATGAAGGCAGATTTTTTCGGTTCAGGTTTTAAGTTGGTTGTAGGATAGGATCAGGATTGGATAGGATTGGACTTTTTTAACATCACAAAGATATCAGCTGAAAACAGACCAAAAAATAGCCATAGACTATCACTTGTTGTCATTATTTTTCGACATTGCAAAATACTTTTTGAATAGTTTGCTTTTACTGAAAAATTCTTCTGTAACGGTTGTAAGCGTTTCGCCGTTTATAGTTATTAGTTATTGATTTTATAAGCGAATATAACCGCCGTAAAAGATTAAGAAATACAAATGGAAGAACACCATATATTGCTATTAAAGATCCTCAACGGTATGCCGTAAAAGTGAGTGACACAACGATGATGACCAAGGCCTCCCAGGCTTGTCCACAATAAAAAAACCAGCCAAAGCCTGTTTAAAATTCCATGAAATTTTCTTATTGAAAAGTTGTACTCACCAACACTTTATCTTTCATAAATGCAAGGAGCGTTTCAGCAATAGCATTGGCATCCAACCCAATTTCATCATACAATTGTTTGGGTGTTCCATGTTCTACCAATCTATCCGGGATGCCCATTATTTTTACATCCGCTTTGTATCCGTGCTCATTCAT
>JAYTTM010000721.1:0-4829 GCA_043745055.1 Chitinophagaceae bacterium
GCCGCGGCGGATTGATTTTTTTTGTTTCTTTTTTTTATCAAGAAAAAAAAGAAAATGAAGTATAACACATAAGAGTAGTGCCTCTGCTAACTAAATGCCTAATTCTAAAAAGTTATTGCTTCAAAAACTGCCCTATGGTTTCATTTAAAAATTTATCATCTTCCGGATTGCTGGCTGCGCCTGCGGTATGCCCCCATAAAGATGGGATCGGTTTAAAGGTAACGCCTTTAATAAATTTCGCTTCGTAAGTGGCGTCGCCAATAGGAAAGTAAAGATCTGTTACAGACGGCATATACAGGAACGGTACTTTAATGGAACGCAGCGCCGCTTCCACATCACCGTTAAAGCCTTTGGTAGTGCCAATATTATGGTATTCCCAGCTACGCATTTGTAATATCAAATCATTGGCATCGGCACCGGTAATAAAATTCGTGCGGTATTCATGCAGCACCTGTTCAAAAGTAGTTCCCGGTTTTGCATCTACCCTCCATAGCTCTTTACGCCACCACTCCTGTGAGTATAGCCAGGCTGTCCACACTACGCTAAATGCTTCGATGCCCTTAACCGGGGGAGTTATGTAATCTCCATTATTAAAAGTGCCATCAGCGGTAAGTGCCGCAATCTGTCCTTCTAAACGCACTACGCCATGTCCATAGGTTTTTGCAGTGCCGGAAGTAGCTGCAATGCGGTCAGCAAAACCAGGGTAGCTAACAGCCCATTGAAAAGCCTGCTGTGCACCCATCGAAAAACCAATGATCGCCTTCAGGTGGGATATCTGTAAATCTTCCATCAGTAATCGGTGCACTGCTTCTACATTATCCCGGATTTTCATCAGTGGAAAACGTGGGCCATGAAAAGGCTCTGGCGTATTGCTGGGCGAAGAGGAATGCCCGTTGCCAAAAAGTTCCGTAGTTACTAAAAATAATTTGTTGCTGTCAAGTGCCTTGCCCGGACCTATCAGCCATTCGTAGCCGTGTCGGTCAGCCATATAGTGGGAGGGCAGTAATACTGCATTGCTGTGCGCCGCATTCAGGTGCCCATAAGTACCATATACAATATGCGCTTCTGGTAAAACAATCCCATCCTCTGTAGTAAAGTTTTTAATTATAAAATCGTGCCGGGGTACTTTATCGACCGTTGGGGTATTTTGTCCTAATACCTGTTGCGATAAGATCAAACAAAGTAAAATATTTTTCATGCAGAACTATTTTAAAGATTATGAAATTATCCGGAAAAATATACTTTTCATCTGCCGCAATAACCCCTTTATGCTTTGCTGGTATTGTGAATCTAAAACTATTTATTACACCCAATGTTCCAGTTTTAAATTTTTATCAACAGGCAAAGTGATGGAATCGAAAACTGGATGCGTTTATTTTTATGTTGACAAAAAAATGGCTAAGCTTCAGCCGCCGTCAATACGATGGGCGATGGCGTTTACTAAGTTGCTTGCCATTAATTATTGGAACACTAACAAGGGCGAAAACAAAATATCCATCCCATTTATTTCAAATATTTTCCAAACCATTTTATATAACGATCAAATCGATCTACCTGGTAAGATGGTTTGCTTATGCCATGAAATTGCCCCGGATAGATGATTAATTGAGTGGGAACACCCAATGACCGTAAGGCTTGGTACATCTGCTCTGACCCTACTGTTGGTACATTGAAATCTTTTTCACTGGCCATAAAAAGTGTAGGTGTTTTTATTTTATCTGCATTAAAAAACGGATAAGAAAGATCCATCCATTTCTTTGGATTTTTCCACGGCTGTCCCAATTCTGTTTCGTATTGTGTTACATACTGATCTACCCCATACATACTAAATTGCAAAGAACTTCCTGCACCGCTTGCTGCTGCTTTAAAGCGTGTGTCGCTGGCAATGCTGTAGTTGGTAAGGATACCACCATAACTCCACCCGCCAATGCCTATATTTTTTTCATCAGCAATGCCCTTTTGTACCAGGTAATCTGCTGCACCTAAAATATCCATTACTTCTTTGTTGCCCCAATCGGCATAGATAGCCTTTGTAAAATCAACTCCCTTACCGCTGCTGCCACGGTAATTTACAGCCGCTACTGCATAGCCTGCTGATGCCAGCATTTGCCTCGACATATCAAATCCATAATCATCCTGACCAACCGGCCCGCCATGAATAAACAGAATAAGCGGTAATTTTTTATTGATATCAACATTGGCCGGCCTATATAAAATTCCCGAAACTTTGGTGCCGTCCTTACTCGTAGATTCAAACCCTTCTACCCTGGCAAACTGAATTTTGTTTATAAAAGAGTCTTGTACATGCGTTAATTGGCGAGATTGATTATTTTCTATTGAATAAATTTCATTAGGCTTTTGAGGTTCAGTCATAACAGTTACCAATGCACTGCTGTTTAAATTGGAGGCGATGTTAGAAAAACTTCGCTCTCCTCCTGCTACCGTTGTGATTGAATTGGCTGCAATATCAATTTTACCGATATAGTCTTTTCGATCGTCAGACACTACACACAAAATACTTTTTCCGTCTTTTGACCATTCCATTTCATCTATGTTGCGGTTTACCGATGCGGCTAATAAACGGGTGGCTCCATCAGCAAGTGTAACCAAGGCAATACCGTTTTGCCCATACATGGTAAAATTAAGATTGCTTGAAGAACGGGTATAAGCAATGGTTTTTCCATCAGGACTCCATTTTGGGTTTTTATCCTGACCAGCCCAGGTTGTTAACTGTTTTAATGCGGCGCCTTTGGTTGCATCCATCAGCCAGATGTCGCTATTGTCATTCCTGTCGGGCTCTATTGTGCGGTTACTTGCAAACGCAAGTTGTTTACCATCGGGGCTCCATGCCGGTGAGGTTTCATCAAAATTTCCCTTGGTAAGTGTATCTGTTTTTTTACTGCTGATGTCGAATAAATACAAGTGTGTGTACCGGTTTTCTATCCATCCGCCAATATCCTGTTTAAAGTGATACCGGTCCATTACATAAGGTAACCTTGTTTTGGTTTTGGAAGTATCAGAAAAATCCTGGTCGAGAATGGACATGGCAATTTTCTTACCATCCGGGCTCCAGGCATAATCAACCAAATCGCCTTTAATATTGGTGAGCATTTTTCCCTCTCCTCCCCTTACATCCATCAGCCATATTTGTGATTGCTTTTGTGCGTTTCTTGCTGAAATAAAAGACAGGTATTTCCCATCAGGACTCCAGCGTGGACTTGATTCGCCTTCTTCACTACTGGTTAATTGCACAGATGCAGCCTTATCGTCCAGGCTTACCATCCAGATATCGCTGTTGCGTTTATCCTTTGCTGTATCAACGCTACTTACCGTATAGGCTACCCACTTACCATCGGGAGAAATTTGTGGATCTCCGATATTTTTTAACAGGTAAACATCCGTTGGTACCAATGCTCTTTTTGCGGGCGCCTGTCCCTTTGTGGTGGATAAGAATGTAATGAGGCAAAGTGTTGAAATGATAATTCTCATATAAATTAGTTTTTTAAAACAGTTTTTAAAAATAACCCTTTGATTCTAATAAAAAATCAATCGTTTAAAAAAAATATAAAAAAGGATTAGATAAAATAAGCTCATACATTCACTTTCAATGCATTTAGGGTGGCCTCATAAAAAAGACGCAAAGAAAATTAAAAAAATTGGCGTTAAAAAACAAATCCGAGCTATCGGATTTAGCTATTCTTCATATTTTTAATCATTTATTATGAAGCCTAATTCTTTTTTACATCACCCTGTCCAAAAAAATCGGGAGGTAAAAAAGTAAATAACAAGTAACACAATGCAGTGAAAGCTATGAGATTAAAACACCAATTTCTATCTCGTAAACAATAAAAAAATATTGCAAGAGGATTATTTTATTCACCAAACTTGTTTTTTCAAACGTTGTTTTTTTTAATTGAACCAATATATTTGCAGCAATCATTTTTAAACCATCAACATGACTGTTAGAAACGACTGGACTTTATCCGAGATAAAAGCAATATATAACCAACCATTGCTGGATTTGATGTACGAAGCTGCAACCGTACACCGGGAAAACAAAGCTTATGCAGAGGTGCAAATCAGCAGCCTTATATCTATAAAAACCGGTGGCTGTAAAGAGGATTGTGCTTATTGTCCGCAGGCTGCCCGTTACCAAACCGATATAGAAGTTGAGCCTTTAATGACAGTAGAAATAGTAAAAGCCAGGGCAGCTGTTGCAAAAGCAAACGGTGCCAGTCGCTTGTGTATGGGCGCAGCCTGGCGGGAAGTAAGAGACAACAAAGATTTTGACCGGGTACTGGAAATGGTAAGTGAAGTAAACGAGATGGGGCTGGAAGTTTGTTGCACCTTAGGCATGTTAACTTATGATCAGGCAGAACGATTGAAAGAAGCCGGTTGTTTTGCCTACAACCACAACATAGATACCAGCAGCGATAACTACCAAAATATTATCACCACCAGAACTTTTGATGACAGAATAAATACATTGAACAATGTGCGCAAAGCCAAACTCAGCGTGTGTTGCGGCGGCATTGTTGGCCTTGGGGAAACTGATGAAGATCGGGTAAAAATGTTACACACATTATCTACCATGGAACAACATCCGGACTCTGTGCCCATCAATGCATTGGTGCCTGTACAAGGCACACCGATGGAAAACAACCAACGGGTGGGCATTGATGAGATGATTCGCATGATTGCAACAGCAAGAATAATAATGCCCAAAAGTGTAGTGCGCTTATCAGCAGGAAGAAATGAAATGAGTATTGCTGAACAAGCAATGTGTTTTATGGCAGGCGCCAATTCCATTTTTGCAGGAGAAAAATTAC
>JAYTTM010000722.1:0-4827 GCA_043745055.1 Chitinophagaceae bacterium
AACTAGTTTTTTTATTAAAAAAATTACCATTCATCAGCATAAGATGGCATTGTATCAATTTATTAAATTCACCAATAGTATGCATTGGATAATTATCTATTTTAGCTAATATTTAAAAACCTAAACAACCAAACATCATGCAAGATCAACTCGGTAATCAAACACCCATTCCGGTATTTAAGGTAGACCCAATTTTAGTACTGGTATTTGGATTAATAACCTGCGGCTTATACCTCATTTACTGGAACATTAAAGTAGCGGAAGTATTGAATGCTGTTGCTGAAAGAGAAATAATTTCTCAGCCCATTGCAATTTTTGCCGGCTGCTGTATGCCGGTAAATATCTACTTCTATTATTTGGCCGGTAAAGAGGCATTACCAAAAGTGTATGAAAGAACCGGAGAATTACAAAAAGACCAATCAACTTTATTAATAGTGCTAGGATTATTTTTTCCGGTAGCAGCAGCAATGATTGTACAAGGTGATATCAACAGGCTATATAACTAATACCAAAGTAAAACGTAAAATTTACGGAATTGCCGGCGCATTTATTACGCTGGCAATTCCATTTGTGTTATTGCTGCTAAATGGAAACCACCACCTGGAAACGGATCAATCCTTTTGTCCGTTTAAATTGCTTACGGGCTTTCCTTGTCCCGGTTGTGGCATCACTAAATCGCTGGTTTATTTTTACGAAGGCAATATTTACAAGAGCCTAAGCTATCATATACTGGGGCCTTTTGTAATTGCCTTTGCTGTACTTACCATCGTTGTGCTATCTGCCGAACTGATTACTGAGAAGGAATATTTCGATAAATGGTTGTACAATCGGAAACTGGCATACGGCCTTGCAATTTTCCTGGCTGCATATCACATTATCCGTTTGGTTTATTTTGTGTATGTAACCTCCTGGGATGGCATTTTGCAACAGTCTATCTGGCGATAGTATAAGTTCAATTTTGTGATTAGCCCTGACAAATAATTTAACGCCTATTCCCCCAGCAATTCATCTCTTCCGCTATTCTTCCAGCTTCGATGTTTAGCACCATCCATCTTTACAATTTTGGGGGTAAACTTACCGAGCACATTTACCAACCCCTTTTGTGATTGCATCACCAGCTCAATGTCTTTATAGGCAAAGGGAGATTCATCAATCCCACCACCGAGTAATTTTATTCCAAAAAGTTTATAGATAAATTTAGAAACTAAAAAAAGTTTTTAAACCTGTTTATTAGGTTGTATAATTAAAGTTCCACAATAGTTTGCAAATAAAGTGTCCGATAAAAAAGCGTGACGATGTTACAATGAAAATATTAGCTCCTATTAAAATTTGATACCTTAAAAAGTTTGTTGACGAATAAAAAATCAATGTTAAAACAAAGTTTTACACAAGTTGCTCAAGTCCATCAACAAACACATTTTACTACTTTAAATTACACCACAATCAAAGGAAAATATGAAAAAGAAAAGCAGCGCAAAAAAAAGGCCTCCGTTAAAAATAAGGATTTCACATACCCGTAAACCTGCAGACATGACTAATGTGGAATGGCAAATAATCTTGCGTCAACAAATTGCTGAAGATGAAAATTTCAACATCCAAAAAACGAGTTACGGACTTGTTTTTGCAGACTATAAGGTAGATAGTTTCAAATCAAATAATACCTATAAAGTAGCATTACGCAGTGTAGATAATTCGCTTAATTTTTGCAGTTGTCCCGATTTTAAAACCAACCAGTTGGGTACCTGCAAACATATAGAGGCGGTATTGACAAAAGTAAAATCAAAGCCTGCATTAAAAAAGCATTTGACCATTCCATATACACCTCCCTACACCTCCGTGTATCTCGATTACCGGGGCGAACGAAAAGTAAAATTGCGGATTGGCACCGAGAATGCAGCAGAATACAAAAAACTGTCGACTGGCTTTTTTAATAACAATATGGTTTTATTAGAACCCGCTTTTTTGAAGTTTGAAATTTTTCTGCAGAAAGCCCATAAACTTCATCCCGAATTCCGGTGTTATGCTGATGCATTGGAATATATTGTACAGGAACGAAACAACCTGCACCTCAAACAGATAGTGGCCGAAAAACAAACCGCTTTATTTAAAGATATCAGTAAAGCAAAATTATTCCCCTACCAGGAGAAAGGGGTTTTGTTTGCTGTAAAAGCAGGCAGATGTATACTGGCCGACGATATGGGGCTGGGTAAAACACTACAGGCAATTGTAAGTACAGAAGTTTTAAGAAGACAATTTAAAATCAATACCGCAATTATCATTTGCCCTACTTCATTAAAATATCAATGGAAAACTGAGATTGAAAAATTTACGGGAAACAAAAATATATGTGTGGCCGAGGGAAATATTTTAGCAAGAAAAAAACTATACAACAACAATACTGCAGACTATATAATTGTTAGTTATCAAATGGCATCCAATGATTTTATTTACCTAAACGAAATGCAGGCAGATGTGTTGATACTGGATGAAGCACAGCGAATAAAAAACTGGAAAACCAAAACATCGGCTGCCATTAAACGCATTAAAACTACTTATGCATTGGTACTTACCGGTACACCGGTAGAAAATAAAATTGAAGACCTGTATTCTTTAATGCAAATAGTAAACCCCTACTTGCTGGGATCGTTACATAATTTTTTATCACAATACCAAATTACAGATCAGTTTACAGATAAAGTAATTGGTTATAAAAATTTGAATGATATAGGCACTATTTTACAGGATGTAATGTTGCGCCGAACCAAAGCGCAGGTGCTGAAAGATTTACCTAAGCGAATGGATAAGAACCTTTTTGTACCACTTACAACACAACAGTTGGAACTCCATACGGAATATGCAGACAAAGTTGCAAGGTTGGTGAACAAATGGAAACGCATGCATTTTTTAAGTGAAGAAGACCGGCAAAATTTATTAAAGTTTTTAAACATGATGAGGATGGTGAGTGACAGCACTTTTATCATTGACCAAGAAACCAACCACCAAACAAAATTGGATGAACTGCAAAATATTTTAGAGGAAATACTGGCAATGCCAGATGAAAAAATAGTGATTTTTAGTCAATGGGAGCGTATGACGAGATTAGTAGCTATTATTTTAAAACAACAAAATATTGGATTTGAATACCTGCATGGCGGCATACCAGGCAAAAACAGGGGAAAGCTGTATGAGAATTTTACAACCGATAAAAATTGTAGGGTATTTTTATCCACCGATGCTGGTGGAGTAGGACTCAATCTACAATCGGCTGCTTACATGATTAACCTGGATATTCCCTGGAACCCGGCAGTGTTAGAGCAACGCATTGGGCGAATTTACCGGCTGGGACAAACGAAAAATGTAAGCATAATAAATCTTGTTTCGCAAGGTAGTATCGAACACCGTATGCTGGATGTTTTAAAGTTTAAAAAAGGAGTGGCAGCAGGTATTTTGGATGGTGGTGATAATGATATATTTATGGGTGATGATAAGTTTAAACAGTTTATGAAATCTATTGAATCTGTTACAACGGGGTTAACAGTTGCGGCACCGGATTATACCATAAATGAAGAAAGAGAAATTGAAAAACAAATGGCTGTAACACCTGACGGCGCTATAGTTGAGGTTGAAGTAACGGATGACGAAACAATTGCACAGTTAGTTAGTAATGATAGTAACGAAAATGCAAAACCGACAGCAACAGAAACACCAGCAGCACTTACACCTGAAGAAGATGTTTTACAAAAGGGAGCTGGTTTTTTTGAAGGCTTACTGAATATTTTAAGCAACCCTGAGAGTACACAAAGACTAATAAATAATATTACAGAAACAGATAGCTCAACAGGACAAACTTATTTAAAATTACCTATCAGTAATTCGGGAGTTGTAGAGAATGCATTAAAAGTATTAAGTAGTTTGTTTAGCGGGCTTGGCAAAAAGTAAAATAATTTATTCCTAAATAAACATCAAATAATATGGCTTTCGAACTTTCTAAAAGCGAAAAAAAACTTGCCCGTCTTTTAATAGATAAAGGAGTTGATGCTGAATTTAAAACTGCACTAGAGCAAGCAGCAGAAATAATAACGCAATGGCATAAAGGCAGTATTGATAACCGTACAGCATACCATCAGCTTTTTAAAAATATTAAGGAACAGGATAAACGAATTGCAAACCGCTATGATGGTCTAACAGGGTCAAGGTATTTGTCTACAGTAGCTGGTATTTATATCGATGGGCAGATAACAGAAGCCGATATCAAGGATTTTTCGGACGAGTCCAAAGCATTTTTAAATAACTGGCTAAGGTTAAGCAAGGAAGAAAAGTAATATTTCATCCTTGTAAATCAAAAGTGACACTTTTGATTTACAAGGATGATTATTTTAGCTTAGGAAGATGATTGAGCATAAAATCCTTAAGGTTGCAGACTACTACAGCTTCATTGGTTTTGTATGTTTCAATATCTGGTACTATAACATAGTTCTTTTTTGTTTTTAAATCTTCAATGCTTTGGTAGTAGCCTTTGCTTAGACTGGGGGCGTTGTTCAGCTTTATTTCTATACTGGCAATTGCGTGTACACCTCTTGCTATTACCATATCACATTCGGCACCGGCCTGTGTGCGGTAATAATACAATTGTAATCCGGCTGGCAGCATTTCCATTACCTGTTCTACCACATAACCTTCCCAGGAGTTGCCTGCCAGCGGATGGCCACGTAATGTATGCAGGCTGGTGATGTTACTTACGTTGTGCAGCAAGCCACTATCCCGTATATAAATTTTAGGAGCTTTTACCAAACGCTTCAGCGTATTTATATGAAAGGGTTGCAGGCG
>JAYTTM010000723.1:0-4825 GCA_043745055.1 Chitinophagaceae bacterium
TTTCACTGGTACGAAGACTGGAGTGGCGGACAACCTATGTATGAAAATGTAAAACGGGTGCATGAGGCTTACCCGGATAAAAGCATCATGTTTACCGAAGGCTGTAATGAAAGGTTTACAGCTACCCGTTTGGATGACTGGAAGCTGGGTGAAAGATATGGTAGATCTATGATCAACGATTTCAATAATGGAATGGGCGGGTTTACCGATTGGAATATTTTATTGGATGAAACTGGTGGACCGAACCACGTTGGTAATTTTTGTTTTGCCCCCGTACATGCTGATACAAGATCCGGTCAGCTGATTTATACCAATGCATTTTACTATATCGGGCAATTCTCTAAGTTTATAAAACCTGGTGCAAAAAGAATTGCCAGTAGTGCCAGCCGCAGCCAGTTGCTGACAACTGCATTCCTCAATCCTGATGGAAAAATAGTAGTAATAGTAATGAACCAGGGCAATGCAAAAACTAATTATTTTTTATGGGTAAACGGCAAAGCTGCTGAGCTAACTGCATTGCCTCATTCAATTGCCACTTTAGTGTTTTAAAAACAATCCTCATGAAAATAAAATTCAGCCTTTTGGTTTTGCTGGTTACATTATTTACCAGTTTGTTGGCGCAAGATAAATCCCTTTACAAAAAAGAAGTTTTTGTTGTAAATAACGACACGCTGCCTTACCGGATTTTATTGCCATTGGATTATGATGCCTCAAAAAAATATCCATTGATACTGATGTTACATGGTGCAGGGGAAAGAGGCAACGACAATGAAAGCCAGCTGGTACATGGCTCTGGCTTATTTTTAAGGGATAGTATCCGGGAAAAATATCCGGCCATAGTGTTGTTTCCGCAATGCCCTGCAAACAGTTTTTGGAGTAACATGGATGCCAAATTGGATAAATCCGGTAAAAGGGAATTTCTATTCAAAGCAGGCGGAAAGCCAACAATAGCAATGGATATGGCGCAGCAATTATTAAAAAAAATAACCAAAGAATTTCCTGTTAATAAAAAGCAAATCTATGTTGGCGGCTTATCAATGGGAGGCATGGGAACATTTGAGATTGTAAGAAGAAATCCCAAATTATTTGCGGCTGCATTTCCTATTTGTGGTGGAGGAGCTCCTGCAACTGCCAAACAACTTAAAAAAGTAAAATGGTGGGTTTTTCATGGTGCAGCAGACGAGGTAGTGCCACCAGTATATTCACAAAAAATGGTGGATGCATTAAAACAGGTAAATGCCGATGTGAAATTTTCTTTGTATCCAGGAGTTAATCACAATAGCTGGGACAATGCTTTTGCAGAACCAACTTTGCTGGCATGGTTGTTTTCAAAAAGCAAGTAATTAATTTTTGATTCCGTATTGTATGTCTAAAAAATTATTCGAAAGAATTGCCATTTCAGCAGCATTCATAAACAGAAAGCGGGAGTATCTTGCTATTCTTATTTAAACAGCATTTTTAATCCAAAATAAAAATAGCTCTAATGGCGATAATTAAAAATATCATCTTCGATTTAGGTGGCGTATTATTAAACATCGATTATCATAAAACAGCCAATGCTTTTAAAGCACTTGGTGCAAGTGATTTTGATTCCTTTTATTCACAAACAGGTGCAAACGAATTGTTTGAGTTGCTGGAAACAGGTAATATTTCGGAAGATGATTTTTACAAAGCGATGAAGCCCCATTGCCAGCCGGGAACTACCAAGGTGCAAATGCAATCAGCCTGGAATGCCATCCTGCTGGACTTTCGGATGGAGAGCCTTCGGTTTTTATCAGAGAAAAAAGAACAGTACAATCTTTTTTTACTAAGTAATACAAACAGCATCCATCATACTGCATTCCATGAGGATTTTACCAGGGTAACCAACCTTACAAACTTTGATGATTATTTTAAAAAAAGTTATTATTCTCATACCATGCACCGCCGCAAACCCTATATTTCTACCTATGAATTTGTTTTGCAGGATGCAGGTATTGCTGCACACGAAACCTTGTTTATAGATGACTCAATCGTAAATATTGAAGGCGCAAAAGATACAGCACTGCAACTGCATTTGTTATTGCCGGGAGAAAGAATTGAGGGGTTGGGGTTGTAGGATTGTTTATATAATTTCTAATCAAATAAGGTATTCTCTGGCTCGGGATAATGACTATATGCAAGAATAAATAGTAACTTTAATTTATGCCAGTAATTTCAATGTTTTATGATTTGATTGTAGCAATGTATTATTTGGATACCAAACAGCATAAACTACCACATATTCATATAAAGTATGGAGAGTTGGAAGCAGTGTATGAGATACCCAATGGGAACTTATTGGAAGGATCGTTGCCTTCTAACAAAGAAAGATTGGTGCAGGCATGGATTGAAATACATAAAGAAGACTTAATGGCTAACTGGCAATTGGCAGTTAGTGGCAATAGAATATTTACAATTGATCCTTTAAAATAATTGTAATGAACCCACGAATAATGAAGGTAAAATACCAGCCCGATTATAAATTACTGCTAACTTTCACCAACGGTGAAGTAAAGGAATTTGATTTTTATGCTTACCTGACATTTCCAATTTACAAAGCATTGAATGATGAAGTATTTTGCCAAAAAGCAAGTGTATTTAACGGTACAGTTATTTGGAACGATGATATTGATTTTGACCCCGATACGCTTTATCTTGAATCTAAATTATTGGTGAATCTTTAATCAGTTTTTTTTGTGAAAGTTGATTATAATTCTACACAGTATTTATTTTAATACTTCATCAATTGCTCAACCGATCCTTTCAGTCTGCTATAGGCCATAAAGTTTTTTTCCAGTTCAATATTAAAAGGAATTGGTGTGTCTAAACTGGCGCAACGCAATACTGGCGCATCTAACAGCTCAAAACAATGTTCGGCAATCCAGGCGGCAATGTCACCGCTTATACCACCTGTCAGGCTGTCTTCGTGTAATAGCAAAATTTTACCAGTAGCAGCAACAGCTGTTTTAATGGCATCATAATCCAAGGGTAACAGCGTTCTTAAATCGAGGATATAAATGGAATGTTGGGAATGATTTTTTGCATAATCCATCGCCCAATGTACCCCAGCACCATAAGTAATAATGCTGATATCATCACCAACTTGTACCAGCCTTGCTTTTCCAATTTCAGTTTCGTAATAGCAATCCGGAACGGAGCCGCTTACACTGCGGTACAACGCCTTGTGTTCAAAAAACAAAACCGGGTTAGGGTCGTTGATAGCCGCTATCAGCAATCCTTTAGCATCGGCAGGTGTGGATGGATATACAACTTTTAAACCCGGGGTATGAAAAAACCATGCTTCATTACTCTGGCTATGAAAGGGCCCGGCACCCACGCCACCACCAGTTGGCATACGAATTACCACATCTGCATTTTGCCCCCAGCGATAATGTATTTTGGCAAGGTTATTTATAATCTGGTTAAAGCCAACAGTTGCAAAATCTGCAAACTGCATTTCCATCATGGCCTTGTAGCCTTCCATACTTAATCCGAGAGCAGCACCTACAATTGCACTTTCGCAAATGGGCGTGTTGCGTACTCTTGCTTTACCATATTTTTCTACAAACCCTTCTGTAATTTTAAAGGCACCTCCGTATTCTGCAATATCCTGGCCCATCAATATTAAATTGGAGTGCTTATCCATGCTCATTTGCAGGCCTTCCTTTATACCATCTATAAAACGTTTTTCGGTTGCAGGCTGCCCGGTGGAATTAGCAAACCTGCCGGTCCGTTGTACAGGTGGTATTATGGCATCGCTTTTTGCATACACATCATTCACCTCTTCCTGCGTATTTGGAACTATGGCCGGTGAATCAAAACCTGTTTTTAATTCAGCATCAATGTATTCTTTAAACTCCTGCTGAATTGCAGCCAGTTCATTTTCGCTAAGAATATTTTCAGCCAGCAAGTAGCTTTCGTAATTTTTAATGGGGTCTTTTTGTTGCCATAAATCAAACAAATGTTTGGGAACATATTTTACGCCGCTGGCTTCTTCATGTCCTCTCATTCTAAACGTCATGCATTCAATCAAATAAGGTTTTTGATTTTCTATGCAATATTCCCTAACGCCTTTTATGGTGTCATAAACTTCTAAAATATTATTGCCATCTATTCGGATGCCTTCCATGCCGTAGCCCATGGCACGTTCCACCAAACTAAAACAGCGGTACTGTTCATTTACTGGTGTGCTTAGTCCGTAACCATTATTTTCAATGATAAAAATAGCTGGCAAATCCCATACAGCCGCCACATTTAATGCTTCGTGAAAATCACCTTCACTCGTACCGCCATCGCCGGTAAAAGCGAGCGATACTTTTTGCTGTTCACTTAATTTGTAGGCCAGCGCAACACCATCTGCAATGGCCATTTGTGGGCCAAGGTGACTGATCATTCCACAGATAAAATGCTCCTTACTGCCAAAATGAAAACTGCGTTCACGCCCTTTGCTATAACCATCTTTGCTGCCCTGCCATTGTTTAATTAATTTGCTGAGCGGCATACCCCGACAGGTAAATACACCGAGATTTCTGTGCAGCGGCATTATCCATTCATCTGCCTGTAGTGCCATGGTAGCGCCTACAGATATGGCTTCTTGCCCAATGCCACTAAACCATTTACTGATTTTTCCCTGACGGAGTAACACCAGCATTTTCTCTTCGATCATCCGTGGCAGCAAAATTTTTTTGTATAATTGGATGAGCGTTTCGTTACTTAAATCTTTTCTATTGAAGTGCATGGCGTTGCGTTGTATTTTGGACTGTGAAGGTAGTAAAGGCTAAGCCGAAAATTATTTTTTTTGACG
>JAYTTM010000724.1:0-1313 GCA_043745055.1 Chitinophagaceae bacterium
CAGGGTCTCCATCATTATCTAAATCTGCATAACAAGCTCCGTTTGAAAAACCGGGTTCGCCAATACCCCATTCTGTAGAGCGTTTTGTAAACGTAAGGTTATTGTTATTTTCAAACAGATAGTCTTGTAGTGGTATTTTGGCCAGGTCTTTTATGGCTTTTAGTTTTTGATTGCGTTTGGCCACCTGGTTGCCCATTGGACTATTTAGCCGGGATTGATAATTAATATAATCCAGGTTGCCCAAATCACGATAAAATCCATTGGTAACTAGTAAATCTTTATCACCATCATTATCATAGTCGGCAAAGAGGGTAGCCCAGCTCCAGTCTGTACTGCTTACCCCTGCCATAAAAGCAATATCACTAAATGAGCCATCGCCGTTATTAAGCTGTAGAGCGTTTCGGGTATATTGAGGTTCGTAGCCATTTCGGAGCAAAAGCTGAAACTTATCGTAGCTGGCGGCAGGGATGATCATCTTTTTACGGAAATTATCTTCAGGCAACATATCAAGCGTGTAGATATCAGGAAGGCCATCATTGTTAAAATCCGCTACATCGCAGCCCATGGATGCAAAACTGCTATGCTTTAAACACTCTTTAATTTTATCAGTAAAAGTGCCATTGCCATTATTGATATAGAGTATGTCACTTGTGAGAAAATCGTTGGTTACATAAATATCGGGGTAGCCATCATTATTTAAATCACTAATGGCTGCACCAAGGCTGTATCCACCCTTTGTAATACCCGCCTGCTCTGATACATCGGTAAATGTACCATTACCATTGTTCCTGTAAAGGATATCTATACCGGGTACCTGTTTGGTACTGTCCGTTTCGCTAATTACGTTAACAAAACTAACCCGTTCATCTGCAGGGTTGGTTATTAAAAATAAATCAAGGTCGCCATCTTTATCATAATCAAAGAAAGATGCATTCATTGTTAATCTTGTATCAGCAATTCCATACTTCGCCGCCTCTTCAGTAAAAGTTCCATTTTTGTTATTAATGTAAAGAAGGTTTGCTGTGCTGCCAAATTTGGAGCTGCCTGCAACATTCACATATATATCCTGGAAACCATCCTGGTTGATATCAACAAAACTTACTCCTGTACACCATCTGTTGGTTAGCAAGCCAGCTTTTTCGGTTATATCTTCAAATTTAAAGTTGCCCTTGTTCAGATACAGTTTTCCGCTTGTTTGATTCCCGCTAAAATATAAATCAATCAGCCCATCGTTATTTATATCTCCGGCGGCAACTCCGGCGCCTGTGTAAATATTCATGTATTCCAACACATTAATTGAATCGTTCTCTTCT
>JAYTTM010000725.1:0-1312 GCA_043745055.1 Chitinophagaceae bacterium
AAGCAATTTATATCAGCTTTTGGCGAGCATGTAATTGTAGAAGAAGTGGAAGCTGCTTTATTAAAAGCTGCTAATGAAGAAAATATCAATGTAACTGAATTTACAGTAGCACCCTTAATTGCACAGAACGGGGGTAAAAGCTATCATGAGTGGTTCATCGAATTTGAAAATACACCCACAGACCTTGTTGCATTTGCAAAGAAAATGGATGATAACCTGCGAAAGAAAAATGTGTACTATGATGATTTAATAGGTGGTAATATTTTGGAACAATTAAAGATATCTGAAGTAAAAAAGAATGGCTTTATAGGCTATATGCGGAGCATTGGTAAATTGGGCGGGCAAAATAAAGTGCCACGCCTAAGTAACGACAGAAAACTTGCTGATGAATTAAAAAATTGGCTTTCGTAAGTTTCAATAAAAACAATTCATTGTTAATTAATTTAAAAAAAATCCGCCGTTTATTGAAAAAAATATATTTTTGCACCGCAAGACAAATATTTTTACGAATTGGAAAATAACAACTCACATATTAATACAACAAAAAGCAGCGTTATTTTGAACGCCTGTTTATTTGTTTGTTTGCCAGTAAACTCCCCCAGGCGCAGCCCTCGTTGCTGATAGGCCGAGCAATTTTAGATTGCCCCTGTCAGTGAAAAACTCCCAAAACCGGTTCTAACAAATTTCTTAACACTTTTTAGTTTAATTATTTAACTAGTGGAAACCAATAACATAATAATACGTGTTGCTGAAAGCAACGATAATTCATACGCTATTACTATTACAGATGAAATGGAAAACTCTGCCAAGGCAAGAGGTACCGGCATTGCCAAGCGAAGCCCGGATTATATCGAGAAAAAAATCAACGAAGGAAAAGCCGTAATCGCAGTAACTACAGATGGAACCTGGGTAGGGTTCTGTTACATTGAAGCATGGGGGCACGGACAATTTGTTGCCAATAGCGGCTTAATTGTAGCACCAGCTTTTAGAAAAAGTGGAGTTGCCAAACAAATCAAAAAACGCATTTTTGATTTATCAAAAGAGAAATATCCGCATGCAAAAATATTTGGACTTACCACGGGTTTAGCTGTGATGAAAATCAATTCGGAGCTGGGGTACGAACCTGTAACTTACTCGGAATTGACCGATGATGAGGAGTTTTGGGCAGGTTGTAAAAGCTGTGTAAACTTTGATATCCTAATGAGCAAAGACAGAAAAAATTGCATGTGCACTGCAATGTTATACGATCCTGTAGATCATCGGGAGCCAGAAGAAACAAAGGAAGACTTTAAAAAGAATTCAAAAATTTATG
>JAYTTM010000726.1:0-1308 GCA_043745055.1 Chitinophagaceae bacterium
TCTTTTATTTCTTCTTTTAATTCAATAAGCGATGTATATCTTTTCAAATAAAACAGTTCTGATTTAAGTATTCCAAAGAAGTTTTCTATTATCGCATTATCCAGACAATTTCCTTTTCTTGACATGCTTTGTACTATTCCTTTGTCTTTTAAGTTTTGTTGATATTGTTTCATTTGATATTGCCAACCCTGATCAGAGTGTAATAGTAAGGATTGGGTGGTATTGGTTGTTTTACATGCTTTTTCTAACATGCTCATCACACTTTTAAAATTGGGGCTTTCAGAGAGTTCGTAGGCAATAATCTCCTGGTTGTATAAATCTATAACAGGTGATAAGTACAATTTTTTACCAAGCACATTAAATTCAGTTACATCAGTTGCCCATTTTTGATTGGGCTTTTCTGCTTTAAAAGACCTGTTCAAAACATTTGGCGCTATCTTACCTTGTTCTCCTTTATAAGATCTGTATTTTTTTATTCTTATAACACTTTTTAATTTTAAAATACACATTAAACGTAACACAGTTTTATGGTTAATAATTTGTCCTTGCTGCCGCAACAAAAGTGTAATACGCCTGTATCCTAGCCTCCCCTTGTGTTTGTGATAAATGCTTTGGATCAAAGTCTTGATCTCAAAATACTTATCAGCGCTGCCGGCTTGCTTTGCATAGTAATAAAAACTACTCCTAGCCATATGCAAACAGCTCAGCAGTATTGCCAAATCATATTTATGCCTTAGCTCCATTATGGCTTTTGTTTTTTGTTCGTTTGAACTAAGGCTTGAAGCTTTTTTAGCAGTTCATTTTCTGCTCTTAAATACTCATTTTCTATTAAAAGTTCTTCTTCTTTGGTTAAAGGGTTGGTTGATTTTCTTTTTTTTCTTTTTATGGCTTTATCCATCTTTTTAGGGCGTCCTTTTGGTTGAGGAATCAAGCCTGATTGACCGTTTAACTTAAAAGCCCTCTGCCAGCTTATAATAACTGACTCGCTTGGTATATTAAAACGGACACAGGCAGAACGTAAAGATAAAATCTCTTCGTCTATGGCCGCTAATACTTTTAACTTAAAAGATAAATCGTAGTCTTGTTTAACCCTAGGTTTAAGCCCTGCTTTACCGTAGTGTTGATAAAAGCTAGTCCATAAACGAAGATTAGAATAATCGATCCCATTAGCCTTCGCAATAGACCTAACCGAACCTTTTCCTTGTAAAACAGCTTTAACACACCTAAGCCGAAATTCATAATTGTACTTGCTTCTTTTAAACATAAAAATACCCCCATTTAGTGTCTAACTATTTGGGGGCAGTGCAT
>JAYTTM010000727.1:0-1308 GCA_043745055.1 Chitinophagaceae bacterium
TCACTCCCTTCCATCCAACAAATTCCCCAAACCACCCAAAATACTTCCTTCTTCCTTTCTGCCACTAACGGAGGCATATTGCTGCAATCTGCCTGCCAGCCTGCTTATGGGTAAGGATTGTATCCATACTTTACCGGGGCCTCTTAGTACAGCAAAGAATAGACCTTCGCCGCCAAACATCCAGTTTTTTATGCCACGTATAAACTCAATATCAAAGTCGATGCCCGAAGTATAGGCTACCACACAACCGGTATCAATTTTTAAAACTTCACCTGGCAGCAATGTTTTTTCAATTACATAACCACCGGCGTGTACAAAGGCCATTCCATCACCTTCTAATTTTTCCATTATAAAACCTTCGCCGCCAAAAATACCAGTACCCAACCTTCTTTGAAATTCAATTCCAATGCTCACCCCTTTGGCAGCACAAAGAAAAGCATCTTTTTGTGCAATGATTTTTCCATTGTGTTGCGACAAATCGAGCGCTATTATTTTTCCTGTATAAGGAGCTGCAAAACTTACATGTTTTTTTTCCTGGCCCATATTAGTGAAGGCAGTCATGAATAAATTTTCTCCCACAAGCAATCGCTTACCAGCATTTAGCAGTTTACCAAGCAGGCCACCGCCCTGGCTTTGCTGGCTGCCATCGCCAAAAAGTGTTTGCATTTGTATTTCGTTGTCCATCATCATAAAGCCACCCGGCTCGCCAATAACGGTTTCGTTGGGATCCAATTCTATTTCTACAAATTGTAATTCTTCCCCATAAATTTTATAGTCAATTGTGTGATTGCTCATCATGCCCGATATTTTTTGTAAAAGTAAATGTTACGCAGGCAGTAAAATAAAATCTACAGCAATTTTTTGTCACAAGGTTTTAAATTGATTTGTGCGGTAATACCAAACTGAATTTCAGGTTAGGCTCCAGATAATTATAGGGAAGTGTTGGCTGAAATTCATGAAAAGCCTTTGTGGCCTGGCTTTGGTAAAACCTACCTGCCGGCAGCTACCCTGTACACATAAGTTATTCTGCTTTTTAAAATGGATATTTGGTAGAAACAATGGAAGTTAATTTATTGCCCAAACACTTATATAGCAAATTTTAAAGGTATTACGGGAGACAAGCGTTTAGATGCCCGGATGCAGGGTTTATGTAACAGCTTAAACATGCAATCTGGTTCCACCATTAGTAAGTTGTCCACCAGTGGTGCCGAGCAGGTTGCCTATTAACGGCTGCTGGAAAATGAAAAGTTAGCTGAGCAAGATTTAATAAAAGAACTTACGGGCAAGGTATCACCTTTAGTTGCTGGC
>JAYTTM010000728.1:0-1305 GCA_043745055.1 Chitinophagaceae bacterium
CACTAGCGTCCTAACGTTACATATTGATTGTTAGTTGGTTAGAAGGTTGCTCTTTGGAATTTTGTAGATAATAGTCGTCAAACAGTTGCCGAATGGGGATTTTATCGATTAACGAAAAGTTCAAAATCTGTAATATTTCGTAATTGGTTTGTTTGAGTTTCATTTTCTCTTTCATGATGGCTATTGTCAGGTATGAAATTATTGCTGTGTATACTTGAATCCGTACTGCATTCTCAGAATAGCCCCAAAATGTTTTTATCCTCAAGTGTTGTTTTATCCATTTGAAAAATAATTCAACTGCCCAGCGATGCTTGTACAGCAAGGCTATTTTGAGAGCGGAGACACGAAAATTGTTTGTGATAAAATTAAATTCGTTGTCGGTTTCTTTATCATAGAATTTTATTCGCCTTAATTTCTCTGGATAGGCTTTTGCGGAATAATGATTGTTGAGCTTGATGGTCTGATCGCATTTTACCCCTTTGCCCTTGTTCACTTTTGCGGAATAAACCCTTCGGTAATTCATATTGTCCTTGGCCCGCGTGACAAAGAAAGCCTCAGCTTTATGTATACCGTACAAGCGTTCAAAATCAACATAAGCCTTATCCACGATATAGAATGCCCCTGCCTCGTAGATTATTTTATCAAGGAAATTTACATCATGCGTCAATCCGTCTGTAATATCTATGAATGTTGGGATTGCGGCTTTGACATCAAATTGAGTGTGCAGTTTTATGGCTGCCTTGTGCTTACGAAATTTTGCCCACCAAAATACATCCAAGCACAAATCAACAGTGGTGGAGTCTACTGCATAGACATTGCCCTTGACCGAACGGAGTACATCTGAATTTTCCCGACACAGAACCATTGCCTGCGCTATGAGCAGGGAAGCAAAGTCGGCAAATATCCGCCAGTCCCGATGCTCATTTGCGTGTGCCAGATTTGATTTTGATAATCCAGTACCCATACCGAGATGATACCATTTGCTTCGTTGGGCAGTCAAGCCAACAGCCAAATCTGTTAAGCTATCGCAATTTGAAAGTTGCCCGAAAACCATGCACATCAATTGATTCCAACAAGTGAAATGTTGGACCTTATGGTTGCCCTGATAGCGCATCACTGATTTATTGAAATCATTAGCAGAAATAAAAAAAGCGAGTTGAGCAAAAACATACTTTCCAGCGTTCATTCGAGGTTTTTTTTCGAAATTACGCTAAACCAATTCAAATCGTTTAAACCGAAAAACCCTGTAACTGATTATCTATCAATACCTTCAAAGAACTTTTTCTTAAACGTTAGGACGCTAGT